>JAHJUB010000093.1 GCA_018829455.1 Candidatus Omnitrophota bacterium | reverse complement strand
CCACAGCGTATCTTACGAAATAGCGACCTTTATAATCTTCTTCCTGGGTTCCATTAACTTTGGCCTGCACTATCTTGTCTGGAACGGACGGCGCCAAGAGTTATGGCGGGATATTGAGACCAGAACCTACGTCGCCACCATCACCGTTGCTTTATTCATAACTCTGCTGGGTCTGGTCCGTCTGCCGTTCTTTGCCAACCTGCCTTCTGTTTTGCGGGTCGGGTTTTATCAAGCCCTTTCTGCCCACGCCGGCGCGGGTTTTATGACCGTGACTGCCAGCCAGTTGTCCCGCTGGAACGAGTTGGCGCTTCTGGGTATCATCCTGGCGATGGCTATCGGCGGCTGCGCCTGTTCTACGGCCGGCGCCATCAAGACCCTGCGCATTGGGATTATTTTTAAGGGTTTCTGGCGCCAGATGAAGATGATCCTGATGCCGGAGCAGGGGATAGTGATTGAAAAAATTCACCACTTTCGGGACACGGTCCTGGAGGACAACCAGATTGCGGCCGCCGGCCTGATAATCCTGGCCTATCTTTTTCTCTATTTGCTGGGCTCCCTGGTCGGTGTTCTCTGCGGATACCAGTTCCTGCCCTCGCTCTTTGAATCGGTCTCTGCGGCCGCCAACGTCGGCCACACCGTCGGCATTACCGCCACGACGATGCCGGCAGTTTTAAAGGTTACCTATATCCTGCAGATGTGGGTCGGCCGCTTTGAATTTATGGCTATTTTCGGTCTCTTCGGCTTTCTCGTTTCCTGGGCTAAAGGCAGGTAAAACAATATGTTAATTCTCTGGCTGCTAACACTTGGCGGTAATGTTGTTGCTCCGCCGTCAGTCTCCATTTCCGACCTTATTACCCGGAGCCGGTCTTATGACGGCCGGGTGATAGCGACCGAAGGGGAGGCGATCGGCGATTTAATGCTGAGGGGGGAATACGGCTGGGTAAACCTGAGCGACGGTTCCAGCGCCATCGGCATTTATGCTTTCAGTAAGCAGCTCGGTCAGGTTAAGCATCTGGGCCGTTACCAGGTTGCCGGAGACAGGGTGAGGATAACCGGGACTTTTTACGATGCCTGTCCGGTCCATTCCGGGCAGACCGACATTCACGCTTCCAGCGTAGAGATTATCAAATCCGGCAGCGTCGTTGACGAAATTCTTGACCGGAGCAGACTAAATCTGTCTTTGGAATTAGCCCTTTTAGCGATACTTGCTTTTGCGCTCAGGCAGTTTGTTCGAGGGCAACCCCATAGAGCAAACGGCGGTCAACGGAAGTAACTTGAACCTGAATCAGGGAACCAACTAATTTTGCGTTTCCCGGAACAAGAATTTTCTTTTCGTTTTCCGCCTTACCAAGCAGGAAGCCCGGTCTCTTTCGGCTCTCGGTCAGCAAAAGAACTTCAAAAGTTTTACCCTTCGTCTCCAGGTTTTTCTTCAGGGAGATTCCATCCTGCAATTTCCAGAGCCGGGCCAGCCGGTCCTCTTTCGTCTTTTCCGGAATTTTGCCGCCCAATTCTTCGGCTTTGGTTTTAGGCCGGTCCGAATACTTAAAGGCAAACAAGTCATCAAACTTTGTTTCTGCAATCACGGAGAGGGTCTTCTTAAAGTCATCTTCTGTTTCGCCCGGAAATCCCACGATAATATCCGAGGTAAGCGCCAAACCGGGGATAATCTCCCTGACTTCTTTTATTCTCTGCCGATAATGGGCGGCGGTGTAACCGCGGTGCATCGCCTTCAGTATGGAGTCGGAACCGCTCTGCAGGGGAAGGTGCAGGTGGCGATAGATATTTGAATGTGCGGCGATTACCTTGAAAAGTTTCGGGGAGACGTCCTTGGGGTGGGAGGTCATAAAACCCAGCCGCAAGATGCCGGACAGCCCGGCTATCCGGGACAGAAGTTCCGGAAAACCGATTCCTTTGTTTTTATTTGCCGTTTCCTGGTAGGAATTGACGTTTTGCCCCAGGAGGATTATCTCTTTGACGCCGTTGGCAACCATTCTTTCCGCCTCTTCCAAAATTTCTCCGGTCGGCCGGCTCTTTTCCCGGCCCCGGGTAAAGGGCACCACGCAGTAACTGCAAAAGTTGTCGCAACCGGTTATTATCGGTAAAAAGGCGCTGACATTCACCCCCCCTTCCTCCCCCCTGGCGGGGGAGACAACACCACAAGACTCCTTCCCCCTGGTGGGGGAGGTAAGGTGGGGGGGTAATTTAGAGTCAAAAACCGCAATCTGCGCCCCATTTTTACTGCGGGAAATCAGATCCGGAACTGTGTCCAGATTCTCCGGTCCGGCCAGAAAGTTAAGATGAGGGAAAGAGCGGAACAGCGTCTCCCGGCGCAGGGCCGGAATGCAGCCAATCAGGCCGATGATTAATTCCGGTCTCTTTTTTTTCAGGGGTCGCAGCGCGTTCAGATTCTGGAAGAGCCGTTCCTCAGCGTGCTGTCGAACGCTGCAGGTGTTGAAGATAATTACCTGCGCCTCTTCCGGGTCTTCCGTATTTTGGTGTCCGGCCTCAATGAGGCGGCCGGACAGGCAGGCGCTGTCGGCCTGGTTCATCTGGCACCCGAACGTTCGGATAAAAAATTTCATAGTTATTGCGAGCGTGGTTCGCGTGGCAATCCCGCCTTTTTCCTCCCCCATTCACGGGGACGGCGAGGTGGGTGTGTCATTCTGAGCCGTAGGCGAAGAATCCCGTAGTAAATGTAGTGCGAGACTTTAGCCTCGCTGTGGTTAGCGACCCTGAAAGGGTCGCACTACATAAACAGGTTTTTCACCAATCCATCATTCTCTCTTTCCAACCCCTCAATCTCTTTCTCTTTTCCTTCGGTTTTGAACTGATGGCATTTTTGGGAAATTTCCGAGAGTTTTCGGTGGAGTTCGTTTTTGGGGTTGAATCTTGGAATGGCGACGTGTTCCATCACGGAAGGAGAGCCGAATCCCCGGCCGGCCGAGGAAAATGATTTGATGAAATCTCGCACGGGTTGAGAATTGACAATGGCGCAGAGATAATGGGCTTCGTTTTCGTTTTCGACGGGAAAGAAAGAAGTGGTGTCCGTGGGGACGATTATTTTATAGCCGAACGGTGTTTTCCATTGTGAAATGACAGTCGCGATAAGGTCGCCGGCCATTCTTTTCCAAACGACTTTGTAGCGAGTAAAAGTATAATTCGCCACATTGTACTGGCTGTAAAACGGATTACCAATATCGGCGTGGTATTTTTTGTATGCAGCCCGTTCCAACAATTCATTTTTGAACCTCAAAAGATACCCGTATGTTTGAGGAAGATCCGACCTCAACGTATTTTCAGGATACCCCGCACGTTTGTGCGGGTCTTGGGTTATTAATACATAGTTTTTAAAACCGATTCCCCATCTTTTAATGTCCGCGCCGCTGATTATCGGAAAAACCAAATCATTTTCTATCGTTTCTTCAACCTGCTGAATCTCTCTCTTTCCTCTTTCGGCAAGATTTCGCACAATCAGATTTCCGTTGGAGAGGATTTGTTTTATTTCCAACCAGAAGACACCGTAAGGCTCGGTGCGGGCGCCGAGCCGGGCTTGGTAGAAATTACTGCCTTCAATGCCGGCAAGTTGTTTCTGTTTTTCCGAAATCGTCTGCCAGGAACCGGTTGGTTTGCCGATGGGTTGAGCCAGGAGTTTTTTCTT
>JAHJUB010000188.1 GCA_018829455.1 Candidatus Omnitrophota bacterium | reverse complement strand
GCGCCCGATGAACTTGTTGAGAAGCCCCCATCCTTGGTGGATCCCAGAGCGGGCACCGACGAACTCCTTGCGAGGCTCCTTTGTGGACTGGCCCACCTGGGTGCAGGAGGGATTGATCGATGAGGTGATGGTGATTATCCAGAACTGGGATCTTT
Source organism: Candidatus Omnitrophota bacterium (assembly GCA_018829455.1). GTDB lineage: Bacteria > Ratteibacteria > UBA8468 > MWAK01 > MWAK01 > JAHJUB01. The sequence goes on along the minus strand of JAHJUB010000188.1, from coordinate 2,193 downwards.
GTGCCCTCGATTGCCAGGAGGTGTATAGGGAGACAGAGGCGGCGAAAGAGATAGTCGGCAGCAAAGCCAGGCTCATGATGGCCTTCTTCTGCTACAACCCCAATGATCGCCCGGTTACAGAGGGAAAGAAGCAATTGGAGGCAGCGGTCACAGCAGCGATGAGGGCTGGGGCCGATGGGGTCGTGCTATGGGAGACGACCGGGATCCACGGCTGGGGGAGCTCGATAGGCGGCGGAGCGGGGGTGGAGATAGGGCTATGGCAGAAGGTCAAAGAGCTGAGCCAGCGTGAGATAGTGGTACTCCCAACGTAAGGGATAGGAGTAAACGCTTGAATCACAGAGAACGCGTGCTGAGTGCTATTCGCCGACAAGGATATGATCGCATTCCCATCAAACATGAAGCTGTTCCGGAGGTGCAGGAGCGACTGAGGGCCTATTTGGGAGTTGCTGATGATTTCTCCCTCTTGGAGAGACTCGGCCACGACTTCCGAGAGGTAAAGGATGTCTACTGTGGACCGGAACTGCGCACCTTTTCTGATGGGAGCTGGGAGGGATACTGGGGTGAGATATGGAAAAGGATCCCCATGGGGAGGCATGGGGAGGCGGTATACCCAGATACGATACATAGGCCTTTCAAGAACATAACTAGCGTAGACGCATTGGATCGGTTTCGGTTGCCCTCCGTAGAATGGTTTGACTACTCCACCATTAAGGAGCAATGCGAACGATGGAGCGACTATGCAGTGACGTTCGGCAACCCTGGTCATCTCGATTTGATCAATGGAGTTGCTCGCAGCCGGGGCGTGGAACAGGTGCTCATCGACATAGCAATTGAGGATCCGGTATACCTGGCGCTGATGGATGCACGGTTCAAGTTCTTCTATGGACGGGCCGAACGAGCACTGCAGGCAGGGGATGGCTTCATTGACATCGTGCGCGTGGGAGAGGATCTGGCTACCCAGAGGGGACTCTTGATCAGTCCAGCCAAAATCGAGAAACTCTTCGTTCCCAAGTACAAGGCATACTTCGACATGGTGCATCGCTACGGTGCCTTGGTTATGATGCACTCCTGTGGAAGTGTGCGAGCGCTTATTCCTCGTCTGATCGAAATGGGGCTCGACATCTTGGATGTGGTCCAGCCAACAGCGGTTGGGATGGATATCCGTGAACTGGCTGCTGAATTTGGCGACCGACTGTGCTTCGCGGGAAGCATGTGTGTTCAGACCACCCTGCCCCACGGCACGGTTGACGATGTCTGCCGCGAGGTCAGGCTCCGGCAGGAACTCTTTCCCGATGGCGGCCTCATCTTGGGACCGACTCATCACATTCAGATCGATACCCCACTTGAGAACATCTTGGCTATGTATCGATGTGCCGGGAGCTTGCAGGAGCTGGTACAGCCCCAAGCATCTCAGAGGCATCACATAGACTGACCTACCTGCTAAGAACAAGAGGGAACTACTGCTTTGACAAGAGAGGGAAGATGAACAGTGTGGAACGTATCACCGCTGCCTTTACTGGGCAACTGCCCGACCGCGTACCGGTCGCGAGTTGGCTGTCCCTACCTCTCATACGGCGTCTTGTGCCAGACACCGGCCCAAGTGAGCTTTTCGACCGATGGATCGAAGACCCTTGTGGGTCTATCATCGCTCTGCAGGAGAATCTCGGCCTTGATCCTATCGTCATTACCTTTAGCGAGCATACAGGAGAGGTACACTTATGGCCCGAGAAGATCTTCCGTTGGCCGGATGAAGCTTTAGAGACGTGGCGTGAGGAGAAGCAGACTATCGACCGCGGTCCCGGTTTCCGCGTCGTGCGGCACGTGGTGACGACCCCGGAGGGAGAGCTGCGCTGGACCTACCGCGTGGAGGACAATAGCCTGTGGCCGCTGGAGTACATGTTGAAGGCGGAAAGCGACCTTGATCTACTCCAGTATCGGCCTGATCCGCAGTTGCTCAATATCGCACGCCTGAAAGAGATGGCCCTGAAGGTTGGTGACCGGGGTTTATTTAATCATTGTATCCCCGGTGTCTGGGATCAGGCCACCGAACTGCGCGGTGCGACCCAAGTGATGATGGACCTCTACGAGCGCCCCAAGTGGCTCAAGCGCCTGTTGGCGGCCATCAAAGGGCGGTTGATATGCCACGTGCGCCGATTGGGCCAGACAGGCATCCACGCTATTGTCCTTGACGAG
>JAHJUB010000246.1 GCA_018829455.1 Candidatus Omnitrophota bacterium | reverse complement strand
GCGGGATGCTGGAACGGCTATTTGCAGAGGTTAAAGGTCAGAAAGTAAGCTGGATTCAAGAATAAAAATATGGTGTGTGGAGTTAATAAATCGGGCTAACCAATCGTTCAAGCGGACGGCAAAAACACCGCCGCTTAACTCTGCGATGGCCCCTAAAAAGCAGGGGCCATCGTCCAGGCTGCGGAGCGCGCATTAAACAAAATTGCGTGCAAAATCAAAATCCAAGGCCATCAAACGGATCGAGTCAGACGCAAACAGCGCGCTCCTCATCCTGGACGTTAAATTTTAAAAAGGATAAATAATGACCGATCTTATAAAAATAAATCCTACTGACCTTATAGATCCTCAAGCTCAACGAGTTGTAGAGTTTTTGGAACAAATTGGATTGCCAGCAGATAATATAATTGCTGCACAATCAGAGCGTAATATAATTGGTCAAAATTTAGCTACTTATATCCAATCACTTCCAGCGGAAACGAAGCGAGACGCGAGATATTTATCAAAATTTGTTGTTGGAGCCGGATTTGGGTTATTTGATTATTCCCTAAATGCTATATGGAATGAGGTTGTTCTGGACCTTAGAAAGAAGGCAATTGGTTATGGAATTGATATTTTTTATGATTCCGCGGTAGGAGGAAAAGCGAGAGAATTTTACAAGACAGAAGATGATCTTGCATCACTAAAAGATTCCGTATTATTAGACACAAGCAGAAAACTAGAGTTAATTTCTGACACGACATATAAAAAACTCAAACATATTCTCGAAATGCGGAATGATATAGGCATTTCACACCCGACGAATTACACCATAAATGCATTTGAGCTCATGGGTTGGCTTCAAACCTGTATTCAAGACGTACTCAATGACCGTCCGACCGATGCGGCATTACAAGTTCAAGCGTTTATTAAAAATCTAAAAACCTATAATTCTCCAATTGATTCATCAACACTTAAAACTATTGAAAGTAAGGTTATTCAGTTAGCAAGTCACCACTTGGCCAGCATCATTAGAACAACGTTTGGCATATTTGTATCTCCTGATACAGACCCACAAGTCAGAAAAAACATATCTCTTATCGCACCTGCAATCTGGAAAAATTGTACTGATGATCCAAAATTCAAGCTTGGCATTACCCTCGAAGGTTACAATACCAATTTATATAAGGAAAAGTATGAATTAGGTGAACAATTCTTTCAAGTTGTTAACGGAAATCCGTATCGATCAAAAAATGAAAGAGTAATTATTGTCGACACATTACTTGATCAACTACTTGAAAAACACAATGGTTGAGATAACTTTCATCATGAAGCTCCTGTTGCTGACTCAGTAGCATCATACATACAAGACCAGAATGATATTCTACCAAATAATGCGGAAAAATTAGCTAAGGTTATCCTGATGTGCCGTATTGGAAAATCTGTGTCTTATTGCAATGGCATCTCGCCAAGAGGAAGAATCTATTACGACCATATTCTCTCAATATTTGGAGACAAATTTGCTCCACATGTGATGGCTGCATTAACACATTTTGAAATACAAAGAAAATTGGAAGATGCTTCTTGTCGAGTAAAGGCTAAACAAGCTCTTGAAATAGTAAAGCAAAGCGTTGTCAATACAAGACTTATTGAGTGCTTAGATTTTTTAATAAACAATATTGAAAAGACAGGGAAATTTGTCTTTGATAGTCGTTTTAAAAAACTCTCAAATGGTTATATTAATTGGTAAACATTTAGCCAGTCGTTTGAGTCGGATTGCGGGAACAGCTCCGCAACCACTCAACTAATAGTTATGGACAAGGACTATTATGAGCAATTTTGATAAAGCCAAAAAAAATCTTCAGAAAAGAATATGAAATGTGAAATGGGGGACGGTCATAGGAAAATAAGTAACTTGACATGATGAAGGTGATGTGGTAGGAAATACACATGCCCAGATTAGCCCGATTAGGCGCACCCGGCGTGCTCCATCACGTTATTATCCGCGGTATTGAACGCCGAAATATTTTCAAAGACAATAAGGATCGTGATAATCTATGGAAGCGCCTTGGGGAATTATTGCCTGCCACCAAGACCTC
>JAHJUB010000092.1 GCA_018829455.1 Candidatus Omnitrophota bacterium | reverse complement strand
CCGGGCCGGAAGTAGAAGATGCGGCCGTGTCCTCTTTCATAACAGCAACCGCTGCGAAAGACCTCCCCGCCTTCAAACCAGGAGATGAAGACCAGTTTGTCCGGGGTCGGGATATCAAAACGCTCTCCGTACATCTCTTCGTGCGGCAATTCAAAGTAATCACCGATGCCGGCGGTTACCGGGTGGCCGGGTTCCACATTCCAGAGCCGTTCTTTCTCGCCAACATCGCGCCAGCGCAGGTTGCAGGTGGTACCCATCAGCCGCTTGAAGATTTTAGAGTGGTGGCCGGCGTGGAGGATAATCAATCCCATGCCTTCCAGCACCCGTTCCTGAACCCGGCTGACTATCTCATCGGAAACCTCAGCGTGAGCCATATGTCCCCACCAGGTCAAAACGTCGGTACCGGCAAGAACTTCCTGGGTCAGACCGTGCTCCGGCTGGTCAAGGACCGCGGTTTTGGCAACGATTCCCTCCTGTTTGTTCAGGTGGGACGCGATGACCGTGTGCATCCCTTCCGGATATATTTTTCTGACCGCCTCATCACTCTTTTCGTGCCGGAATTCATGCCAGACCGTTACCTTAATCTTCTTTTCCATTTTTTAACTACCCTCCTGGTATTTTTAGTGTTGCTAATTTCCGGTTTTTTAGCGGAAAATGTTAAAATAAGCAGCGTGCCACCTTAGCTCAGTGGTAGAGCAGGGCATTCGTAATGCTCAGGTCCGCGGTTCAAATCCGCGAGGTGGCTCTTGAATAACTTCAGGATTTGAACCCGGGATGTGTGAAGGGAAGATTCCCTTCACGTCCGGGGGAGAAAATTAAGAGGGGGCCTGCCCCCTCTTAAAACGGAGCGAAGGCGGATGTCAGGCCTGGCAGCGCAAGACTGCCAAGGTCTATCCGCCGGGAGCGGAGTGTTCAATTCCGCGAGGTGGCTCTAAAAGACAGTGAACAGTTAACAGTGAATAGTGAACGGTAAAAACTTGAACCACTTTACTTCTCAGGGAAGTGGTTGTAACCGCTCCGGCTGGGCTTATAAAGATTGCCGGAGGTGTTATTAAATGCTTTAACTCCGAAAGAACGGCTGGTGACCTTGCCTACCACAAAAAAGCCGGCCTCGTAAACCGCCTTTCCGTATTCCGGTTTGACGGTAAAAAGTAGTTCGAACTCCTCACCGCTGGTTAGCGCTTTCTCCGGTCGGATACCGGAGACGCAGGGAATTTGAGAAAGAAAAATTTTACCGCCGACTCTGCTCTTTTCTGCAATTCGGGTGAAATCGCTCAAGAGACCGTCGGAGATATCAATCATGGCGGTGGCGGAAAAGAGGCGCTTAATCCGCCGCGCCTGCTGTACTTTAGGCAGAAAAGAAAGGTGAGTTTTTTTTCCTTTGCCGAGCGGTCCGGAGACGCAGATTAAATCTCCGGTCTGCGCGCCTGACCGCAGGGTCAGGTACTTCTTTTCAACGACGCCCAGGACCGTGGTTCCGATGACCAGTTTTTCAAAGGCGTTAGTATCCCCGCCCACAATCTTGACGCGGTATTTCCCGGCCAATTCCGATATCCCCCGGTAAATTTCTTTGGAGTAAGAAACAGTTGTATGCGGCGGAAGTCCGACAAAGACCAGGCCGTATTTTGGTATCCCGGCCATCGCCGCGATGTCGGAAATACTTATTGCCAGGGCTTTCCAGCCGATTGAGTATGGGGAGGCGTCTTCGGTGAAGTGCACCCCGGAAAAGAGCAGGTCGGTCGTCCAGAGGAGATATTCGTTGCGGCGGTATTTGAGCACGGCGCAGTCATCTCCGACGCCGACCAGAACTTCCTTGTTTGGCTTAAAACCTTTCGTCAGGAGATTTATTAAACCGAATTCACCGAGGTCGTTAAGGCCGAGATTGCCGCGGGGCTTCGCCCCTCGCAATGACATTTTTACCATCTACTTTTTACTTCGGCGGCGGCCTTCCAGGAGAAGCGGCAGTCCCAGCAGGTCTATGAACCCGGCGGCTGCGGTGCGGTCAAAAATGTCTTTATTTCCGTAGGTGGCGAGCGCTTCCGAATACAGGGAATGAGGCGAGTAACGCCCTACCACCACCGCTCCGCCCTTATATAATTTTACCTTGATTTTTCCGGAGACATAACGCTGGGTGGTTGCAAAGAAGGCGTCCAGCGCCTCCTTTTCTTCGGAGAACCAGGCGCCCTGATAGACCAGCCAGGCGTAACGCGGGGAGAGGGAATCTTTTAATTCCCACAAACCCCGGGAGATGACCATCTTCTCCAATTCCCGGTGGGCCGTAATCAGGATGGTGGCTGCCGGCGCCTCGTATATCTCCCGGCTCTTCAGACCTACGGTACGGTCCTCAACCATGTCAATTCGGCCGACGCCGATGGAAGCGCCGAGGGAATTCAGTTTGGCAATCAATTCCAGGCCGGAGAGTTTTTCCCCATTCAGCGCAATTGGTTTGCCGTTTTCAAATCCAATCTCCACAAATACCGGTTTGTGGGGCGCTTTCTCCGGAGATACGGTAATTTGGTAGGCATCTTCCGGGGGCGCCATACCCGGGTCTTCCAGGACACCGCACTCAATGGAGACGCCCCAGAGGTTTTCGTCAAGGGAATAGGGGCTTTTTTTGGTTACCGGAACCGGTATTCCGCGTTCTTTGGCAAATTCAATCTCTTCGTCCCGGGTTTTGAATTGCCATTCGCGCAGGGGCGCGATAATCTTTAAATCCGGGGCCAGCGCTTTCCAGGTTAATTCAAAACGGACCTGGTCGTTGCCTTTGCCGGTGCAGCCGTGGCTGACGTATTTTGCGCCGGTTTTTCGGGCGATCTCAACCACTTTTTGGGCAATCAGGGGCCGGGAAAGAGCAGTTGCCAACGGATATTTACCCTGATAGAGAGCATTTGCCGCCAGGGACGGAAAGACATAATTATGGATGAACTCACTCCGTAAGTCCTCAAAAAAGAACCCGGATGCGCCGCTCTTCCGGGCTTTCTTTTCCAGAAACTCCGGGTCAATCTTCTGGCCCAGATTTGCGGTGCAGGCGATGACCGAAAGGTTATAATTTTCTTTCAGGTAAGGGATGATGACCGATGTATCTAAACCACCGGAATAAGCTAAGACAACTTTTTCCATAAGGCCACCTCGTCGCATTTAGGGAATTTGGGGCATTTCAGGCAGTCGCCCCAGATTTTATGAGGAAGGGATTTCCGGCTGATGCGCTCAAAGCCATATTTTTGAAAAAATTCCGGCTTGTTGGTAAGCGCAAAAACCCTGGGAAGAGCCAGTTGTTCCGCTTCCTTCAAGGTGGCCTTTAAGAGTTTGGCGCCGACCCCTTTTTTTTGTTGCGTTGGGAGAACTACCAGGGACCTTACCTCGGCCAGGTCTTCCCAGGCGATGTGCAGACTACAGCATCCGACCACCTTTCCATTTTCTTCGGAGACCAGAAAGTCCCGGATTGACTCGTATATTTCCGAGAGGGACCGGGGCACCACCGCGCCCTTCGCCGCGGCTGTATTAATCAAGTTGTGAATCGCTTTGGCGTCAACCAATTTTGCTTTTCTGGTGGTTGTTTTCACTTTAATTTGTCATTCTGAGTGCACTCTGTGTTATTCTGAGGCGCCAGCCGAAGAATCCCGTCCTTAAGGTACGAGCTCCTTCGCAAAAACGGCTCAGGATGACACTGTTGATGGCTCAGGATGACACTTGATTAAGAATCCTCACCTGTCGTCCGGAAATTTCTAATTTTCCTTCGGCGAAAAGTTTAATCGCCAGCGGGTAAATAATATGTTCCTGCTGGTGAATCCGGCTTAAGAGCGTTTCCGGTATGTCCTCCGGCCGGACCGGCACTACCGCTTGCAGGATAATCGGACCGGTATCCACGCTGTTTTCCACCAGGTGGACCGTGCAGCCGGTAAACCGCACGCCGTAATCAAGCGCCTGCTTCCAGGCCTTTAAGCCGGGAAAGGAAGGCAGGATAGAAGGGTGGATATTCAAGACCCGGCCCGGAAATGCGGCGAGGATTTTATCTTTGATAACCCGCATGAACCCGGCCAGGCAGACCAGCTCTACGCCGGCTTCTTTCAGGGCGGTTACGTATTTTTCCTCTGCCCCCGGAGAAAGGACGGTGCGTTTCGGTCCCGGCGGAATATACCGCGTTTTGATACCGGCTTTCTCTGCGCGCCTCAATCCGAACGCATCCGGGTTGTCGGAAAGGACCAGTCCGATTTCCACCGGCAGGGAGCCGTTTTTAACCGCATCTATAATCGCCTGCAGGTTTGACCCGCTTCCGGAAAGCAGCACCCCGATTTTCATATTATTATATTTTTTTTATCTGCGTTAAAAGGCGGTCCAGTCGTTTCAGACCGGTTAAAAGTTCTTTAACCGGAACAGGTGTCCCGTTCTTATCCTTTTTTGACTCTTTCCGGCGCAGAACCTTCTTGACTGCGGCAATCCGGTAGCCGTGCCGGTAGAGAAGTTCCTTCAGCCGGATGATATTTTCCAGTTCTTTTTCGGTATAAAGGCGCTGGCCGCGGCTGTTGCGAACCGGCTTCAGGAAAAAGGAAAATTCATTCTCCCAATACCGGATGGTGTGGCTGGCGATGCCGGTCTTGCGGCTTACCTCGCCAATTCTATAGTATACCTTGTTTTCAGACATAAGTGTAGGGGCGCGATTCATCGCGCCCGCGGGTCGGATGAATCCGACCCCTACTCATCTTTCAGCGGTCGGGTCATCAGTTCCTGGACCGCCTCCGCCGGGTCTTTACCGTTGAAGAGCACTTCGGCAATCTTGGCGGAGATCGGCATCTCTACGCCGGTTTTTTCAGATAGTATCAGAGACGGCCGGATAGTGTAATAACCCTCTACCACCGATTCCTGCCTGGCGATAATCGATTTTGGGTTTTCGCCCCGGCCAATCGCGAGGCCGAAGCAATGGTTCCGGGAAGCCGGGCTGCTTGCGGTTGTAATCAAGTCACCCAGGCCGGATAGACCGAAAATGGTTCTTTCCCGGGCGCCCAGCGCTTTTCCCAGCCGCGCCATTTCCGCCAGGCCCCGGCAGAGCAGCGCGGCCTTGGTGTTTTCACCCAAGCCAAGGCCTTCTACAATCCCGGCCGCGATTGCCAGCGGGTTCTTGAGCGCGCCGCCTAATTCTACGCCGAGCGGGTCAAGGCAGGTATAGATTCGGAACTTTTCGGAGTTGAGAACGTCCTGGCAGAGGGTGTTAAGACTTTCGTTTTCGCCGGCGCAGACTGCGCTGGCCGGAAGGCCGGCGGCTAATTCCCGGGCGATGGTTGGTCCGGAGAGCACCGCATAATCAAATTGGCCCATCTCGGAGCGCAGAACTTCGCTCATCCGAAATCCGGTCCCCTCCTCCAGGCCTTTGGTGGCGATGAGAAAAGGGCCCTTCACTTTTATTTTGGAAAGGTTTGACGCCATTTCCCGGAAGGCGAATGACGGCGGAGCCAGGATGAAAAAATTTGCTTCTTTTACGTCTTTTAGCGAAACGGTAATTTTTATTTCATTCGGCAGGAATATTCCCGGTAGAAATTTGGGATTCTCCCGTTTCTTCATCAACACTTTTCCGTAATCCGGAAACTTTTCGTAGAGAATGACCCGCCTGCCTTTTCGGGCAAGGAGCAAGGCGAGGGTTGTTCCCCAGGCGCCGGCGCCGATAACGGCTGTCATTTTTTCCATTTAGCTACAGTTTCTCGGTATTATCTTAAATTATTGAATGAAAATCAGTTTTGGGTTCCTGTCCGGAGAGGAGCCGCTTGATATTTTTCCAGTGCGTCAGAAAGACCAGGACCGCAATCAGGACGCCGAAGGACAGAAAGGCGGGCTGACGGTTGGCCAGGTACCAGAGCAGGGGGGGCAGAGATAAGGCCGCGGCCAGAGAGGCAAAAGAAACGATGCGGCTTGCCGCGAAGACGGCCAGCCAGACCAGAAGGACAAAAAGGGCGGTTAAGGGCGAGAGTCCAATTAAAACACCGGAACTGGTTGCCACCCCTTTACCACCTTTAAACTTTAAGAATATCGAGAAAGTGTGACCGATAATTGCGGCCAGACCGATGGTAATTATCCACCACCCGGGCGGCAAAAGGCAGGCCTGGCGGGCCAGGATTGTGGGCAGAAGACCTTTGATGGCATCCAGCAGGAAGGTGGCGGCCGCCGGGCCTTTACCGATGACGCGCAGGATATTGGCTGCGCCGATGTTGCCGCTGCCCTTCGTGCGGATGTCAATACCGTAGGACCGGCCTATTAAATAACCGAAGGGGATCGACCCCAAAAGGTAACTGCCAACCAGTAAATATAAACCGACCAGGTTCAAATTTGAAAAGATTACGCTACGCCAATCAGTTCTTTGGCTTTAATTGTCGCGGTAGCTGCATCTTCACCGTAGGCATCAGCGCCGATTTCGTCTGCGTAGGCCTGGGTAATCGGAGCGCCGCCAATCATCACCTTTACGTTGTTGCGAACGCCGGCCACCTTCAGGGCCTCAATTATGCTCTTCATTCCTGTCATCGTGGTGGTCAACAAGGCGGAGAGTCCGATGACCTGAGCGCCTTCTTTGACTGCGGCCACGAACTTTTCTTCCGGAACGTCTATTCCCAGGTCCATCACCTCAAACCCGCCGCCCTTCAACATCATTACGACCAGGTTCTTGCCGATGTCATGAAGGTCGCCTTTAACCGTGCCGACTGCAACCTTACCCAACGGCTTTATGCCGGCCTTGGTCAAAAGGGGCTGAAGAATGTCCATGCCCGCATGCATCGCCCGGGCCGCAATCAATACTTCCGGCACGTAAAATTCGTTGGCGCGGAATTTGGTCCCCACTACGTCCATTCCGGCGATAAGACCTTTCTTAAGAATATCTTCTACCGGCACGCCTTCGCTTATTGCGGAGGTGACCAGACTTTTTACATCGGCCGCTTTTCCACCGATTACGCTGTCCGCAATCTTCTGCAAATCCGCCATTTCTCTTTCCTCCGTTTTGTTGTTGTAAACAACCGTGAAATTAAAGAAATTGTAAGTATAGTTATAAGTGAATATTTTAAACTACCTGAAAGTTACTGTCAACTACGCCGCCCATTTACGCCGCCCCTTTTATGATTTTTTGTTGCATAATCCAATCAGGCGGTAAACCAACCGGCTGGCAAAATAGGAAGATGGAGTGTGATGCAGGCCGCCGTTCAGTTCCACAACGTCAAAGCCGACCACCCGGTGTTTCTGCGCCAACCGGCGGAGAAAACGGTTTGTTTCGGACCATCCTAACCCGCCTGGTTCCGGTGTTCCCACCGCCGGGACTTCAGCCGGGTCAAAGAAGTCCAGGTCTATGGAAAGATAGACATATTCGGTCAGGTTGGCCGATATTAGGGAAAGCCAATCTTTTTTTTCTTTCAGTTTTTCCGCCCAGATAACCTTCAGTTTTGCTCCCCCACCTACACCTCCCCCTCGAGGGGGGAGGGAAAGAGGGGGTGAAAGCAGCGGCAGGTCTTCGGAGGGGATACAGCGGACGCCCATGATGGTGGTCGGGATCCCCATTTCCATTATCCGGCGGCTGACGCAGGCATGGTTATACCTGGTTCCCTGGTATGTTTCCCGCAGGTCAGCGTGCGCATCCAGGGTCAAGACCGAGAGTTTTGGATATATTTTGTAAAATGCTTTTACTGCGCCTGCGGTTATTGAATGCTCCCCACCCAAAATGACCGGGAAAACTCGTTTTTTTAGAATTTTGGTAACGTACTTTTCCACTTCGTTCACTGCGGCTTCCGGCCGGGAAAGGTCTGGCCAGAGTTCCGGCAGGGTGGCGATTCCCAGGTCAGACGGTTCAAAACCCAGGGATTCGTCGTACATCTCCAGAAACCGGCTGGCCAGGATTATCTCCTGGGGGCCGAAACGGGTTCCGGCCTGATAAGAGGTGGTGCCGTCGTAAGCAACCGGCAGGATTGCCACCCGCGCCTTTTCCAGCGGCAGCGGCGGAAGCCCGGCAAAAGTGTAAGGGATTTCCATTTTACAGAATCAATACCGCGGCTGAAACAACGGTTGTCCAACGGCCGTTTTTATCGCCAATGGCCGATTGGGTAATGTTAGTCGTTTTAACAATCTGGTCGCTCAGCCGCCAGACCTGTTTCTTTTCGTCGTAACTGCTGTCCGGGTCAAACTTCACGCCTAAGGTAGTGGCCAGCATCTGGGCGGCCAGGTCTTCGGCGTAATCTCCGGCTTTTTCGTCGGTCAGGCCGAAGCCGGAAAATTCGGAAAGGTAGCCGTGGCTGTGCGGGCTTTTCGGAAGGGCGACTCCGATGGAAGAGGTGATGAGCCGGTGTGGTTCGTTGGTGGAATTTTTGCTCATTACGCAGAAAAGAATCTGGCCCGGGTCCAGCAGTTTCAAACCAGATTCCCGGCTGATTAACCTGGCGCCCGGCGGGAAGATGCTGGTGATGGGGACCAGATTAAAAGGCGCGATGCCGGCGTTCCGGAGCGCCCGTTCCAGACTGGTCAGTTTCTCCCGGTCCCGGCCAACCCCTTTGGTCAGGAAGATCTTTTTTGCGGTCAGGTCAATCATTTTGTTTTTCCCTCCTTTATTAGAGAATCAATCCGCAGCGCTACCTTCAAGGCAGATAGACCGTCGTTTCCGGTAACCATTGGTTCTCCTCCCTCCTTCACTACTTTCAGGAAAGAGTCTATTTCCAGACTCAGGGTTTCCGCTTTTTCAACAGCCATTGGTTCCCTGATAATCAGGTCAGATAAACCCGGTCTTTCTTTTGTTTGCCAGGATTCGTCCGGGTTTTTGCGGTAACAGACCAGTTCCTGGCGTTCGCAGTCCAGAGACCAGTATTTATCTACTTCAAAGACCCGGATTTTACGCAGACTCTGGTCGCTGATGCGGCTGGCCGTAAGGTTGGCCACTACACCGTTGGCGAAGATCAGACGGCTGGTGGCGATGTCGGCGCTACTGGTGAAAGCGGAAAGCCCCAGAGCGCTTACCTCTTTTATTTCAGAATTAACCAGGTCCAGGACCAGGTCAATGTCGTGAATCATCAGGTCTGCCACTACGCTCACTTCAATGCCCCGTCCCTTGAAAGGCCCCATCCGGTGGATTTCCATGTATTTTGGCGTTTTCAATTCTTTTGCCAGTTGCTGCACCGCCGGGTTAAAACGTTCTACGTGACCAATTTGAAGCGGCACGTTATTCCGGCGTGAAATGCGGACCAGTTCCTCCCCCTCTTCCGCGGTGCTGGCAATCGGTTTTTCCAGGAGGATTGGTTTTCCGGCCGAGAGAAATTCCGCTGCAATCAGATGGTGCAGGTTCGTAGGAACCGCGATGCTGGCCGCATCTACCTCCGGAATGATTTCCCGGTAGTCGGCAAACCACGTTGTCCCATATTCTTTTGCCAGCCGCCTGCCCCGGGCCTCGTCCGGCTCTACGATGGCCGCAAGTTTTACGCCGGGCTTGCGGGAATAGACCCTGATGTGGCCTTCCCCCATGTGCCCGGCGCCGACTACCGCAATCTTTAACATATTTACACGTTTGTCATTGCACGGGTCCCCTTTCCATAGGATTGGAAAGGGGCGCAGTTTGCGCGGCAATCTCGTTTTTTAAGGTTTGGATTGCCACGGCCTTCGGCCTTGCAATGACACCTCAAGTAAATTGCTCTGTTAAATTTGCCAGCGTTTCCCGTTTTCGGATAATCCGGCTCTTTTTTCCGGTGACCAGAACTTCAGCCGGACGCAGCCGTCCGTTGTAATTGGACGACATCGCAAAACCGTAAGCGCCGGCTTCGCCTATTAGGAGAAGGTCGCCTTCTTTAATCGTATCAGGTAGCAGCCGTTCTTTTCCCAGGAAGTCGCCGGATTCGCAGACCGGACCGACTATTTCAAAAGAATTTTTTTTGCCTTTCAATTCCCGGACTGTTCGGATGTTATGCCAGGCCTCGTAAAGCGATGGTCGGATGAGGTCGTTCATTCCGGCGTCAACTACCAGGAATCTCTTGTGGGGGCGGTTCTTGCGGTAGATAATCCGGGTCAGCAGGAAACCGGCCGGCGCGATGAAGTGTCGGCCCGGTTCAAAGATGATTTGCAGCCCCATTTTTTTAACTGCTCCACAAATCGCCTTACCGAAAACCTCAATTCCAGCCATTTCTTTATCGTATGTGACGGGAAATCCGCCGCCCAGGTCCAGGAATTGGAAGGGATAGATTTTGTGGAGCCGCTCCGCCTCTTTAATTGCTTTCAAGTATGGCTCCGGGGAGTCTATCTGGGAGCCGAGGTGGAAGTGGAGTCCGCCAATTTTAAGGTGCGGAAAGTCAGACGGTTTTTTTAGAACCGAAACAACCTCTGCTTCAGTCAGACCGAACTTATCCTCCCTCTTGCCGGTGGAAATATAGCGATGTCCGCCGGCCGCAATGTCCGGGTTGAGCCGGAGGAGCGCGGTAATCTCCCCTTTTTGTTTTGAAGACAGGCGGTTCAAGGTGGCGAGTTCCGGCAGGGACTCTACGCTGAAAAAAGAAACACCCTTTTTCAGACCGAATTCAATTTCGTCTTCTCCTTTACCTACTCCGCCCATGACGATATCCTGCGGCGCAAACCCGGCGGCCAGGGCGATGGTCAGTTCTCCAGGCGAGATTACGTCGGCGCCGCAGCCGGTCTCTTTCAGGATTTTGAGCAGGTGGAGATTAGAATTTGCCTTGCAACTGTAACGGATTATCGGCGCAATTTTGGAGAAGGCCTTCTGAAATCGTTGAACGCTTTCCCGGATTGTCTTTTCGCTGTAGACGTAAAGGGGCGTGCCGTACTTCTCCGCCAGCGCGGAAAGCCGGCATCCCTCAATAAACCCCTCTCCCTTATGGTAATTAAAGTATTTTTTCATATTTTTCATGTAGGGGTTCGATTTATCGAACCCGAAAAGATTGTGGGTCGGATGAATTCGCTCCCTAAGTTACGATATTTATTATTCTTAAATATTAGTTTTTAAAAATGTTTTTTGTCGCATCCCTGCTCAAGGGAGTTCCTAATTTTATATGAAATTCAATGTTATTTTCCTTACAGAATTTTATGACTTTTCCAGCTATTCGCTCGTAAAAATCTTCATTGTGTAAAAAATTAGAAGAACTGACATTATAGTTCAATTTTCCAAAGATTATTTTATTAACAAAGCCGACTTTACTCAACAGTTGTTCAATATTTTCTGCCTCTTCATCTAAATTAGGCGTGGGATACGGTTCCAAACTAACCCAGGTTTTCAAGCCAGCGTCATGGAGTTTTTTCAAAGAGGATATCCTCAATTCATAAGGAGCAGAAAAAGGTTCGTATTCCCGTTTGAATTTTTCATTTAAGGAAACCAGAGTTATTCCGTATTCGTTATTTTTTAAAAACCCTCCATTAGTTATCTCGTCAGGATAAAATCCTTTTGTTAATGTAGTTACTTTTATACTCTCTCCGTTAAGCTTTTTGATGATATCTAAGGTCAGTTTTTTTATTTCAGGCACTAAATCTTTTTTTTTAAAATCGTACATAAATGGGTCAGTCATAAAAGAGAGATGAACGAAATCAATCTCTTTTTTGTACTTCGGTATTTCCTTATCTAAAAGATCTAATGCATTTTCGGCCAATCTCGGTTTTAGCCAGTCTTTATCATCTTTAACCCATCCGAATTTTCTTGCCATCATGCGGGCGTAACAAGGAAACTTACAGCCATGCATACATCCAACAATGTGATTTATCGTCCAGTTTCCGTATTCAACCTTGGTTTTATAGAGTAGGGTTTTTCTTTGAATGTTGCGAATTTTATTTGATGCGTTGATAGATAATATTGTATTTAAATAAAATTCCCTACCAAATAAGCCGAGCCCATCAATTTTTTCTTTATATTTAACGTAAATATTTTTGACTATTGTATTTGTAACAACGTATTTTTTTGATGCAAACAAAAGGTAGTAAATAATATCTCTTCTTTTCGGATACTTCATGTCAAAACCAACTACATTATAACCGTTTTTTACAAAAAGACTATTTATATAATCACGAAGCAAGGACAGATCTTTTTTTGTTATATAATCTCACTACTGTCCAACTGTCAACTGAATAGTGTCAACTGTTTCGGGCTTTCAGGCTCTACAGGCATTTTGTAATTGTGTTGAGAAAGCAAGTCGTAGAGCGGTTCTTTCTCTAATTGGCAAATGCTTAAAATCTGTAGAAT
>JAHJUB010000245.1 GCA_018829455.1 Candidatus Omnitrophota bacterium | reverse complement strand
GATCAAAATGTCTGGTGGTGCCTCGTGGACTTCATGCCTTGTGAGCAATTCAGGATCGTCCGGAAGAGTCACACACCGTTTGAATTCGCCTGTTTTTGAATCTCTCCACCGAGAGTTCTTTTTTCCGTACCAAGCAAGAAGGTCTGGCTTTGCGGGCCACTTCCCACGACTCTTGAATTCCTGAACCAATTTTTCTGCAGCCTTTTGCTCCTCGGACCGAGGGCCGCTTGATTGCACCAGGTATCGTACATAGTAATCACCGATGGCTTTGAGCCGAGTCTGGTCCTTTTTTTCGTTCCGCACACCTGGGTAAAGTGTTCGACTCGTATACCGGGCGAACCTAGCTGGACGGCCCGCCCAGGTTTTGAATTTGTCGATGATCCTCTGGTCACCAAAAAGAAGTCGGAGTCGTCCGAGTTGATCGTTGACGAGCGCGTTCATCGGGTACAACACCAGCGCACGAATTGCGGGCTTAGTGCCAAAGCCGTCGCCGTTCTTCTGGGCCTCAATTGCGAGTTTTCCAAGGATGGGGAGGAGGAAACACTCGGTTTTGCCAGATCCAGTACCAGTCATCACCACAAAACTGCGTTCCTCGACAAGGGCCTTTCTAATTGCCATCGCCTGATGGTGATATGGGGGATCGTGGATGAGCAAGGGCTTATCGTGTGTAGGCGAGGATACAGCCGAAAAGACCTCAAGAGCGGCCTGGGGAAGACCTATCTTTTCAAATGATTCTCCAACTCGATATCGCGGCGTGCTTTCCAGGTAAGGTCGCTGGTAGATGACACCGGGTTGCTGAAGTAGTTCTCGCCGCTGGGTAACAAGGTTAGGATGGCTTATATGGTAAGTGGCGTCAATGTATGCACTAAGTGCGCCATGCAATTGTTCGACGGTCTTTCCAATTGTCAATGCCACTTAAAGCCTCCTCTGTTGCCTATTGCCGGTCTGCACTAACTTGTCTCGGCGAGCCGTAATTTGTCTTCGAGAAAACCAACCTCTTCCAAAGCTTCGTCATCTCCGAATTTGTAGGAGAATAGGCATCCTGATGATTCAACAGGCTCCCCAACCGCATCCCATCTCCTCCTTGCCCACATCGGAACAGGCGAAAAAAAATCTATCACGCGATTACCGATAGGAGATGATCGGACTCTAAATAGCTGGGGAGTGCCCCGCTCGTAGTCAATGGCTGCTTGGAGCCTCCATGCTTCATCACAACCCCGCCAAACACTATTGCGTAGCGGAAAATCCACAAATTTTACGGGAATTCCTTTGTCAACCTCAACATAACACCAAAGGTCTGCCCCATAAGCCTGTGCGCGACGTCCAACGAATCTTCCTGACTGAGTCGTCAATTCCACCCACCGGCCGCGGTAGTAGCGAACAGGGCGTGTAGGATCGAGCAGGTATAATCCTGGAATATCAGCCGACCGTGGTGCCGCGTCCAGGATTTGGTTGAGGTGCGAGATGTGCTTAGCCGGTGCCTCATCCGGAGGTTGCCTGAGCCAAGCATTATAGGAAAGTTCTGTAAGGCCAAGTTGGATAAGTTCGGCACGCAAGTCTTCTCCCACCAGTGGGACCAGCCGCCGTACGTGAGTGATGTACTCGATGCGCTCCTCCAAGTCTTCTGGGAGCGCTGACAATTGGTCAGACGCTATGCCAAGTATAATGGTTGAGCCGCTTTGCCGCGACACGAAACTCGGAGGCGCAGCATACAGAAGTATCCCCGTTTCCTGTCCCAATCCCCCACTTACAGCGAATTGCTCAATAATATCGCCGTGAGCAATAATTGCATCGAGTGTCGACTCAACGACCTCCTTGATTTCAATAAGGTCATCCACCAAGCCCTGAAGCGGCCGGACGACTCCCCTTACAAGTGTTGGCGCAGCGCAAGGACAAAGGAAGCCGGCAACTCTCCGGAGGGCGCCAGCGATGGCCTCGACAGATGTGAGGTCGACGGCCGTCGGATCTAGTCCCAACTCTTCGACCTTACGTGCATGAACCTCTATAGTAGTTAGAAGCTTCAATCCCACTCCCAACCTGAATATGGTTTTCCGGTTATTGCGCTCGAACCTACTTGGTGGTCAATCGCAATTACTAAAAATCTAGCGGCTCTAGCAAGCGTTGATTCGTTTAAAAGTCGTTCTATACCAGCTCGAAGCCCATCCCCAGCCCATGTTTCAGTAGTTGCGTGGGCACATGCAAGACGTACCGCCAATTGACAAAGCCAGGATGCGTTCTCAGCACTTTTCACAGGACGTTTGCGGATAACTCTTTTACTAACGACAGTCCTTGCCGGCGGAACAGAATTAAGATGAAGGAATTTAACAGCCACTGATGCTAATTGGGTTATCCGATTTTTGCTCGTTTCATTTACAAGAGAGCCATAGTTTTTTGCCAAAAACAAAGCGATGCCGTTTTCATTACTTCGTCTCGAAATATTTTCCTTCAAATCTATTAACTTACACTTTCGATCCTGGTATGAAGTCTCCACTTCGTACCATTTTTCCCCTCCTATAATACGAAACACTTGGCGAGTAAACTCGCGTAGAACATCGATTTGTCTGAGGGAAGAAATTGGATCTCCAGGAAGCCTAGCGTTTGACCATAACGCTGCAAGACTTACAAGGGTCATTACGGCTTCAATAGAACGGTCAGGTGTTCCGAAACGTGGGATGCATCGGAGGGCTGAGAACCTATTAATAGTTACTGCGGGTGGAATGATTACCGCTGCATTTAGAAGTCCTTGGTGCGCAACGTATAAACCACCTACATCCGCTACTCTATAAACAGAATCAAACTCAAGTTGCTCCTCAATTGACGGTTCTTCGAAAGCATAATAACTGATTTTTGGTGGTGTAGAATTTCCACTATCGTCAAAAATCCGAGTAACATAACCTTGCTTATTACGACGGACCGCCCACCGAAGCGGTGTAAACTCACGCTCACAACGAATTGTAAATGTCCCAAGTTCTTCAGCGTTGAAATATAGTTCACAAGCACGGGCGGCATCGTACGCGATCTCAGCTTCCTTTAATTTTTTAAAGAATTTTCCAAAATATTCTCGCCAATCAGTTGGCGAAATTGGTAATTCGATGGGGGGGAGTTGCCTAATCAGTGTGGCTGATTCCGCATCGTTTTCAAAGAAACTCAATTTGCATTCGATCTGACGACCGCCTGGCCCTTCCACGGTAAGATCGATTCTCGCCTCCCAAAGTTGCTCCAATGTGGGTGAGGCTGGATTAATTTGAACTAAAAGAGGCCCCTGAGGACTGATTCCTGGTGTCCATGGTCGCACTTCACGGATGCGCATAACCACGTCAAGTTCACCCAGCGGCTCATTTTCTTCATATGTGGATTGACGTGTCAAAAAATTCACTGTATGTAAGCCGATTGGTAATTCAGGAAGCTCCACAAAAAACGATTCCCCTGGAGTCACAGGAGCTATCTCAAGCGATTGGTTCGGTTCATTACCCATAGAAACGATGAGGGAATCAATAGAGTGGTCTGACCGTATCGCAATGCACGGCTGCTCTGATGCGATCCACTCACCATAGCCTTCCCCATCCCAAACTACTGCTCCGAGACCTGCAGGCCATACCTCGATCGTTTTTGCCTGACCAATTCCGTGGTCTCGTAGCCACTTCTCCCATTCTTCGGTAAGTGCGTTTGGCAAATCAACTAGTGCGCTGTATACTCCATCACAAGTTAAAATGATTGATTCGGTGATTTCATCCGAATTTAGTGACCTAGCCGAGTTGACGATTATATACCGCGCGCCCGGCCGAACACGCAGACTCCGAGCTTCGTATGCTAGGTTATCCGACGCGATCCTGAAAAGCCAAGTAGGCCCCGGACGAAGTAGACATTCTGTGCGTAGCAAATATTCGAGTTGAGTGTCTGTTCCGTCGAACTTGAGCAAGACCTCATCTGAATTCGGCCATCTAGAAAGCGCTATGCGTTGAGAGCCATAAAGGCAACATCCTCTTGCAAGCGGACGACCAGAGGATCCTGCCACGACACACCGAGATCCAGTTAGGATATCGCGAAAGGCTGGAAAATGAAACATTAGATGAGAGAAATCGGGAATCTCAAGTAATACGTCCCAAATCTTTCTCTGGGCATCTTTTGGCCTTAATATGAGTCGCGGTTCTATTCCTAGCTCTTGGACTTCAGAGCGTGCCTTCTCAAGCGAAGACGCGGTTAGAGAGGAACTACCATGGCCAAACGAAAGGCCACGAATATGCGCACGTTTTTCTGCCATCTTTCGCGCTTTTCGTAGCCACTCGCGTGCTCTACGTTCCCGGTCCAGGTCTTCACCAATCCTTTTTAGAGTCGCCTCTTGTAGAATTCCTGCAGTGCCGAATTTTCCTTGTAGGAGCAAGACTGCACCTATTTGGCCGACTAGTTGCGTCTCTTCGGCAAAATTCTGAAAACGGGACGTTGCATCCCAACCTCGAACTGCAATGCGTTCGCCAAGAGTTGTAGGAGATTCGAATAACTGTGCTGAAAAAGAATGTCTTAATTCAAAGAGGATTCGAGCGAGTTGCCTCTGCAGGTCTTTAGGTAAGATCGCGTGGGTGATTGGCCAACATATAATGGAAAAGTGTTCTGCCCATCGTCCCGTTGGTCTAGCACCACCATATTTTTTGTGGAACCGTAAGAAACATTTTCGGAGCCAGTAACGATCACCATATTGAGTCCAACCAGGTGTCTCCCTTTCAAAGGTCTGCCAATATTCATCTCCTGCGTAATCGTAACCAATTTCGGTGGCGTATACTATCCACGCTAGCCATTGGTCATCGGAAGGGGGCCCATGCAGAATTTTCTCTTTGATTGATGTGGAGAGCGATTTAAGTTCCTCTTTTCCAAGACCATGCTCAAGACCATAAATCGGATGGTCGGAGGAAATGGTTGACCGATCCTTTCGCAATTCTTCGAAGTGCTTTTCGAGGCGAATCTGCCAATTGCCAATTTCCACAAGCATCACCTCTGTTTTACGTGTTCACCACGTTGCCCCAACACCACAATTATTCAAACTTTCCATTATCCTGCATCGCGCAAATCTCTTGTAACGTTTATCACGCGAAGCTCTCGGTACTAACCATCGCTTCAAACAGAACTCCATAATTTCGGAAGCTGGGAGAACACAGGAACGAACATTTCCCTGCGTACCCAAAAGGATTTCATTCCAATTACGGGCTAAAGGGATGGCATATACCTCCCGGGCTATGCCATGATTTAGAATGTCATCAGAGTCGAGACCAATTTTATCTAAAGCAGTGCGGGCAACACGTATTCTCCAGTTAGGGCCCATTCCAAATCGATTTCCAGTAGCGTAGGGATGGCCTATTGCCTCCAGATAACGTCGCATCTGATCGAATATCTCTCCTGAAAGGTGGAAATGGCCAAAGCCTCTTGTCTCCCCTATCCTAATAAATTGTGGCCCATTCGGTATGGTAAGACGGTTATAAAGTGAGGAACGTCCCATGGCGGATGTGGTTGTGAGTAACACAAGTCGCGCTCTATTTTCCTTTCCGCTGATAACCGCTTGGCGCCCTAGGTACTTGCGTTCATATACCTCTTTCACCTCTCTGCATCCGATCAAGGCTGCTACAAGTTTGCCACCAATAAGTTGAGAATACGGGGGTACCGCACCCACTACATAGGCGTCCATCATGTGGATTAATCGATCTTTTCGATCTTCAAATGTCCATCCAATCCATTTGTCACGAGCTGAGAGATTGAATACAGGATCACCTAGGGCAAAGAGACCGATAAGTTGTCCATTCTGCTTGTCCTTAACAAGAAAACGAAGTCTTCGACCAAAGCCTTTAGAAACCGGGATGGACCACAAAAGAGACGCAAACCTGAAAAGCAGCGACTCATTCGAGTTAGGTTTTACCTCAATAAGTTCTGGAGCGATGGACTCGGGATCGACTTGTCTACCAGTCGCAAAGTTCATGACCAATTCAGGGCCATACTGCTCAATGAAACCCTTATTCTTTTCCAGCACCTCAATGCGCTTTCCTGAATGGAAATCCCGTATTCTCTGTTTATTCAGTTGACCCTCGATAACATACCCCTTCCCTTTCTTGGTGAACCCAAGTTTATTAAGCTGTGCATGGATAGCCTGACGTAGCGCAGAAGTGCTCGGAGAGCAGTGATCCAAACCTGGATTTTCGTTTTTCATGAAATAAGGTGTTTTTACGTCACTTGAATACGAATCCGTCTTAACGGACTTTTTTGTTGAAGATGAGACCTCGGACCTCTTCATCCTGCAATTCCTCCCAAAGAGGCTGATGTTGAACGTTCATCCTTCACGTTCAAGTCATACCCATGCTTCGTTAAGAACTCTGAGAGAAGCATCGTCCTGATGCCGTTCACAATATTCACCACTACATATACCTCCCATGATATTTCCTCTATGAAGGGTTAAAAAGGGGTCAAGGCCTTGGTTGACTCTTGTTTATTTATAAAGCGTTCAGATGTCAGCTATCAGCCCCAGTGAAATGGTTTATTTGAAATCTCTGCGGCTATGTTATCTTCAAATCCTTTATCGTAAAAATGTAATACATGTAAATAATGCCTATGATAAGATCGATAATTCCGAACAGGAGCAGGATCTGGGCAGCACTGCTGAATAAAACATAATAGAGGAAAAAAAGAAAAACAAAGATTCTTGTCAAACCTTCCCAGAAGACGAGCCACGCTCGTTTCTCTATATCCAGCGACGCAATGATCAGAAAAATTCCCAGAAAAACAACCATAAGACCGAGAATATTAATCATTATAACATGATTTACATTTTCCGGCATCGATAACACTGTTCCCCCAAGCCCCAAAGCATTACCCAGTCCGCTTGAGGTGCCAAGGAAGATCTTCAGCGTAAATGGACACAGAAGCGCTGCATAGGCAACGATGTTGAAAATCCCCGTCCAGAAAACCCACCACCTGAAATGCTCTGTTTTTGCGGAAGATTCCATAACTCCCTCCTTCAGTGAAAGGTGTTAAAAAGTTGTCGAATCTTATAAAACTCGGGTACGTCTTTGAATAATTGGACTAATTCATAAAGTGTTTCATGCTCGTGCCCTGTTGCCTTGGGGTCAGACCAAGCTAACTATTTAATATTTATGGATATACATCCCAAAAAATAGCTGCGTTCTCCCTTAGAATGCTATTTTCAGGTCTAAAATCGTCCTTTTATTCTGACAGCCCCAGTGGAATATTATTTCATTCCACGGGGT
>JAHJUB010000091.1 GCA_018829455.1 Candidatus Omnitrophota bacterium | reverse complement strand
CTTTTATTATTTGTAGCGGTCGGATTCATCCGACTATTTGTGCGATCCGCCTTCGCCAAAGGCTATGGCGGACACAGTGAATCGAACCCCTACATTACTGCATAAAAAGATGACAAAGATGGGGTTGAGGTTTCCGGAGATTCGGACCGTGGTGGCTTCCGCCGGTTCCGGGAAGACCTATGCGCTGGCGACCCGGTACGTCCAGCTCCTGTTGGGTTCCGGGGCGGACCAGGCCGACATCCCCCTGCGTAATATCCTGGCGATAACCTTTACCAACAAGGCCGCGGTTGAAATGAAGGAGCGGATTATCCGGTTCCTGAAGATGGTCAGCCTGGATTCCTATCCTACGTCTGAGGAGAAAAGCAATATCCTGACTGCGCTGGAAAGGGCCGGCGTCTCCGCGGCCGAGAGCCGGGATAAGGCCCGGGTTGCGATGGACTATCTTATCCGCAACTATAACTTTTTTCAGGTGCAGACAATAGACAGTTTTATCAACGCCATCCTTTCCGCCTGTGCTTTCAAATTGAACCTTTCCGCTAATTTTCAAGTCCGGGAAGACATCAGGGATTATCTTTCCTACAGTTTGGATGAGGTTCTGCAGAAGGCGAGCGAGGGGAATAAGCGCGCCCGCAATTTACTGGAAGAGTTTCTCCAACAGTACATCCGCCTGGAGGAGAATCCATCCTGGTTGCCCAGGCGGGATATCTTTTCCATCGTCAGTTCCCTCTTCCATCAATACAACATTTACGCCGGCGTCTTCCGGAAGTACCCGCAGGAAATAACTGATGTCTTTCCCTTGCAGGAAAAGATAACCGAAAATATAGAAAAATTATACCGGGATTTACCGGAAGGAACCAACGGAACGTTCCAAAAATCACTGGAACGGTTCTGCGCATCGGGCGGCCGTTTTTTCAGCGTAAAAAAGGTCCCGGTCAGGTTCAGCCAGGATGATTTTCCGGTGAACAAGGGTTTCAGCGTTCCGTTAGAAATCATTGGACTCTGGCAGGAGGTCAAGGCGGACCTGGACCGGTTGTGCCGGCTTCAGTCATCGGCCGTATTCAACCGGTACATTGATATCTATTACCTGGTGGAAAAGGAGTTTCGCAAATTATCCGGAAAGGACGACGTCATCTTCCTGGAAGAACTGAACAGCCGCGCCCAGGGTCTGCTCGGCCAGAAGGCGGTCAGCGTGCCGGAAATCTATTACCGCCTGGCAACCCGTTTCAACCACTATCTGATTGACGAATTCCAGGATACCAGCCAACTTCAGTGGCAGAATCTGTATTTGCTGTTAGAAGACGCGCTCTCCAGGGCCGGGTCCCTCTTTTGCGTCGGCGACCGGAAGCAGGCCGTCTATCGTTTTCGGGGCGGGGATGATGAATTGCTGGCTTCCCTGGAAAAAGGGAAAGAGTTTCCGGCCAGCCCGGTCTTATCAGAACGGCTGAATAAAAATTACCGGAGCCATAAGGAGATTGTGGAATTTAATAACGGCATCTTTGCGCCGGAGAACATCAGGCGTTTTTTGGCGGAGAGCAAGGAAGCGGAAGAGGTTGATTCTCCAGAGGCAATCGTTTCGGTCTTTGCTGATTCCCGGCAGGAACATCTGCCGGCTCGGGATAAAGGTTACGTCCGGGTGGAAAAGATTGAATCGGATGAAACGCAGGAGAGCGAGGAGACGATAAAAGCCAGGGTGATTAACATTATTACCGAACTGGTGGAGCGTTTTGCGCCGGGCGACATCGCCATCCTCTCCCGGGATAACGCCCGGGTGGAGGTTGTTACCGGCTGGCTCCTGGAGGCCGGTTTCCCGGTGGAGTCGGAGAAGACCCTTAACGTAAGAGAAAATCCCCTGGTCAAGGAACTCTTCTCATTTCTTAAATTTCTCAATTCGCCGGTTGACAACCTTTCCTGCGCTTCTTTTCTGACCGGTAATATTTTTCTGAAGGCGTCCGGATTGAGCCGGGAGCAAATGCATGATTTTATCTTTAAATGCAGACGCGGCGGTTATCTCTACACGGAATTCCGGCATTCGTTCCGGCCGGTCTGGGATGATTTGATTGAGGAGTTTTTCAACAGCGTCGGGTTTTACCCGCCCTACGAATTGACGGTGAGCATCCTTCGGAAATTCGGCGTTCTCCGGAATTTTCCCGGATGCCAGGGTTTTTTCATGCGTTTTCTGGAGATAATCAGGGAGCAGGAGGAAGAGCAGTCCAGTCTGGCCGAATTCCTGGAATATTTTCAGGCCGCGCCAACGGAAAAGATGTACGTGACCGCGACCCCGGGCAATGCGGTCCGGGTGATGACCATCCATAAAGCCAAGGGCCTGGAATTTCCGGTGGTTATCGTTCCATTTCTGGGCGTTGATGTCAACGTAAACCGGAGGGGCGGTTGGCCCTCCTTCGCCAAGGCTTCGGCGGGTAAAGTTCGGAGCAGTTCTTTCAGTGTATACCAGGCCCGGGATAATAAACTTGATTTAATGCAGTTGAACAAGGACTACGCCCGGTTTTCTCCGGAAATCAGGGAAAGGTACCGGCAGGCATACAGCCGGAGTTTGATTGACGAATTGGATAGTGTTTACGTGGCTTTAACCAGGGCGGCGGAGGAGTTATATCTATTTATACCGGACCGGGTCGGCAACCGGAAAAATCCCGCGTGGCACCTCATACCCGGAGCGGAGATAACGGAAGAATGTAGTGCGACCCTTTCAGGGTCGCTAACACGAGGAGAGAAGAGGTTAATTGCTAAACCCGGAAAGCCGGTGGATTTTGAAACTTCTCCGGCCCTTTCTCCGGCCGAATACCCGGATTGGATTAACCTGCTGAAGGACGAGTTTGTGGACGAGCATCAGTTGCGGAACCGGTTGGAGATAGAGCGAGGCGAGGTTCTGCACCGGGTATTGTCCGGTGTCGGGAATTTGACCGGCGCGGATGTTGATTCGGTTATCCGGGCCGCCGTGGAGGATGTGCAGTCGGAGTACTTGCTGGAAACAAAGGAACTGGCCGAACTGGAAAAGAAGGTACGGCAGTTGTTGGATGACCCCCGGTTTAAACCGTTCTTTTTTCTCTCGGAAGGCGAGTCCGTTTTTCCGGAAAAGGACGTGGTGGACAGCCGGGGCAATACCCGGCGCATTGACCGGCTGATAATACGGCCCGCCTACGCTAAAGCTTCGGCGGGCAAGCCAGACCGGATAGAGGTAATAGATTACAAGAGTTCCGGGGAGGGGTTGTCCGAACACCGGAAGCAGTTAGCGGAATATCTTGGAATTATGAGAGAAATTTATCCGGATTCGGAGGTTGTCGGTATTCTGATATATCTGGATAGTTTAAAGATGATTGAAATCCATGGGTAGAATTGTAACTTTCCCTTTGGCGGAAAATTTTATCGGGCGGCTGGCCGATCTTCTGGAGGAGATTAAACCGGCTGGGGACCTCAGCCGCACCGCAATTGTCTTCGGCGGCAAAAGGCCGGCGCTCTACCTGAAGCGAGAATTGGCGCAGCGGTTTCAGAAGGCCTTCTTTCCGCCGGTCTTCTTTACCGTAGATGAGTTTATGGAGTACGTTGTCCGGCGCCAGGAAAATTTTCAACGGTTATCCGAAATAGAGGCCTGCTACCTTATTTATAATTTGAACCGGCCCGCCTTCGCAATGCGGACACCCGGTGAACAGGCGGCTTCGCCGCCACCAAGCGTCCTTGCTTCGGCGGGTGAATTTTCCCGTTTCTTACCCTGGGCAAGAGAAATTTACGCCTTTATAGAGCAACTTGACATAGAGGACATTCCACCGGAAAGGTTGGAGAATGTGGAGAAGAGCGCGGAAATCGGTTTTGACATCCCGGAGAGCATCAACGCCCAACTGAAGACTATTGTTGCGTTAAGGGAGTCCTACCACCGGGTATTGGAAGCAAAGAAGCGGTATTCCCGCGGTCTGATTTATCGCCTGGCCGCCCGTTATATTTCCGAAATTAACCTGGCAGAGTTTGACCGGGTTGTTTTCGCCGGCCTCTTTTATCTGAACCGGACCGAAGAGAAAGTAATAAAATATCTTTACGATACCGATAAGGCCACAATTATTTTCCAGGGAGGCCAGCCGGAGTGGGCTGTTCTGGAAAGGGCGGCCCGGATTTTCGGTTGTTCGGTTAAACCGGAAGCGGATAAAAAACCCGGGTATAACGTCAAACTCTACGCCGGGTTTGACGCCCATTCCCAGGCAGGGCTGGTCCGGGAAATCCTGGGGACCATCCCGCCGGCAAAAAGGGAGAAGACGGTGATTGTGGTTCCGGAACCGGCCGGCCTGCTTCCGCTCCTTTCCGAGATTACCACTCTGGCCGGAGAGTTTAATGTTTCTATGGGGTATCCCCTGAAGCGCAGTTCCATTCATTCCCTTTTCCGCGCTATCTTCCGGGCGCAGGAGACGCGGCACGGCAGCCGCTATTATACCCGGGATTATCTGAGAGTTTTGAGCCATCCGTTTATCAAAAACCTGAAACTGGAATCCGAACCGTCCGTAACCCGGGTCCTAATTCACCGCCTGGAAGAGTTTCTGCTCGGTGTCGTGGATAATCCTCTGGGCGGGAGTCTCTTCGTCGGACTCAGGGAGATAGAATCCCTGAAACAGATTTACGTATCAACCGCTGAAATTTTAAACCGGATCGGTTTGATTGTTGACGTCAAGGATTTAAAGAAGATACTACGGGAACTCCACCGCTATCTTTTCCTGGATTGGGAGGAGAAGAAGTTGAATACTTTCAGCGTCTTTTCCGGCGCCCTGGAAAAGTTTGTTGACCTCCTGCTCCAAAAAAGTTTTCTGGCCCGGTATCCGCTTAACCGGGAATTCGTCCAGGCGGTCCTGGTCATTAAGAAAGAGATGGAGACCGCTTCGTTCCGGGACGAAAAGTTCCCGGCTGCGGAAATATTCCGGATATTTGAGGATAAACTTAACAATGAGATGATAAATTTTTCCGGTTCGCCTCTTAAAGGACTGCAGGTCCTGGGTTTATTTGAGACCCGCAACCTGGCCTTTCAGGAGGTAATCGTAATTGACGCCAACGAATCAATCCTGCCCCGCCTGCGTCTGAGCGAACCGCTTATTCCCCGGGACGTTATGATAAATATCGGCCTGGAAAGGTACGGCCTGGAGGAAGAGATTCAGCGCTACCAGTTTTACAGCCTGCTTGCCCCGGCCCAAAACGTTTATCTGGTTTACGACGGAAACCTGAAAAAAGAGAAGAGCCGCTACATTGAAGAACTTACCTGGGAGAAGCAACAGAAGGCCGGAAACCTGGAGGAACCACTCTTGCATAAAGCATTTTTTAACGTCCAGGCGACGCCGGTTAAAAGCACAATCGGCAAGAATTCGGGCATTGTAACTTTTCTCCAGGACTTCCGGTATTCTGCTTCCAGCGTTGACACCTATCTTCAATGCCCGCTGATGTTTTACTATCGGTATGTGCTCGGGCTTCGTGAGAAAGAAGAACTCCTGGAAGAGCCGGAGAGCAAGGAGATTGGAACTTTCATTCACGTTTTGTTGGAAGAAGCGTATCAGGGGTTTCTGGGCAAAGAACCAATAATTGACGAGAAATTCCGAATCTTTTTTCTGGACATTATGGAGGAAAGGTTCCGGACCGGTTTTCAGAAGACGATTAAGGCAGGAGATTTTTTGGTTCAGCAGTTGCTCCGCCAGCGCTTGGAAAAGTTTCTTGATTACGAACGGGAAAATAGAGAGGTCAGGGAGATTGTTTCTCTGGAGCAGGGCCTGGAAGGCGAGGTGGAATCTTCCGGCCGGGTCTTTAAGTTCGGCTACAAGGTTGACCGCATTGACCGTCTTCAGGACGGCAGACTGTTAGTGATTGATTACAAGACCGGCGCCGAGCGAAAGGCGCCTGCCGTAAAGAAGCTGGAATTGATGGAGTTTACCAGAGAATCAATCCGAGAGATAATTAATTCTTTCCAGTTGCCCCTTTACATCAATTTTATCGAAAAAAAATATAAAGCGGTCGGTGTTACGGCCGCCCTTTACTACCTGAGGAAGATCAATCTGGTGGAATTTCCCGGAGAGGAGTACCTCCCGCAAAAAGAACCGATAATGGGAAAGTGCCTTCAGGCCCTGCAGTATATTCTGTCCGAAATCACCAACCCGGCAGTTGGCTTTGGCCCGGACGAAGATTCCTGCCGTAATTGCCAGTTTGGTGATATCTGCCGCTGATGGTGGTGTGGTAAAATATCAATTAATAATCTATGGAAATAGAGAAACTACAACGGGTGCATTTTGTGGGAATGGGCGGCATCGGAACCAGCGGCGTGGCGCGGATTCTGCTTTCCGCCGGAAAAGAGGTAAGCGGTTCCGATGCGGAGGAAGGTTTGTTGCTGAAAGAATTGCAGGCGCTCGGCGCCAGGACTTTCGTGGGCCATCGGCCGGAGAACCTGCCGGAGGGAGTGGAGGCGGTAGTCGTTTCTTCTGCGGTGCCGGATGACAACCCGGAGATTTTAGCGGCGCGCCAGCGAAAAATCCCGGTAGTTACCTACAGTGAAGCGCTTGGTTCTCTGATGGAACAGCGGTTCGGAATTGCGGTGGCCGGCACCCACGGCAAGACGACTACCAGCGCGCTGATTGCCTGGATTTTGAGTCAGGCGGGGAAAGAACCCAGTTTTGTCATCGGTGGCGAAGTTCCGCTTCTGGGTGGAAATTCCGGCACCGGCCAAGGTAAATATCTGGTTGCGGAAGCATGTGAATACCGCCGGAATTTTCTCTCTCTGCGGCCGAGGGTGGCCGTGGTTACCAACATTGAAGAGGACCACCTTGACTATTACCGGGACCTGGCCGAAATAAAGTCGGCTTTTCTGGAATTTCTGGACTTTTTGCCGGACGCCGGGTTTGCGGTGCTGTGCCGGGAGAGCCACGACTTGATGGAAGTAGCCACCCGCCTGGATAAGACTTTTTTTACCTATGGTTTGAGGGGCGCGGATTACCAGGCGCAGGAAATTAAACTGGAACAAGATGGTTCCCGTTTTACGGTCTATTTTGGGGGTGAGAGCCTGGCGCCGGTTTTCGTACGGATGCCGGGTCAGCACAACGTTTTGAACGGTACGGCTGCTTTTGCGGTCTGCCATCTCCTGGGCCTGGAACCAAAGACGATAGTTGCAGGATTAGGTTCTTTTACCGGCGTACGGCGCCGGCTTGAGTTTAAGGGTAAATACCGGGGCG
>JAHJUB010000008.1 GCA_018829455.1 Candidatus Omnitrophota bacterium | reverse complement strand
TGTAGTCGCCAACTCTGCCAGCAGGTAACCCTCTTCTATTCTTCGGCGTATGGCAGAGACGAGTGTAATTCTCAACCTTGGTTGGCTCTTTTAAAACGCCGAGCAAGCTCGGCAACTACAGTTAAATTATTTCTTAAGTAATTCTCTAAGGTAATCTTTAATCTGTATCTGCGGTAATCTGCGTCCTATTAATCTGTTAGGAATTTATGGAAATAAAAATTCTTAATTTATCCGGAGAAATTGTCGGCACGGAAGCGGTGGAAATCGCTTCATTAGGCCGGGTGAACAAGAAGGTTCTCTACGACGCCGTTAATGCTTACCGGGCGAACCAGCGGCAGGGAAACGCCTCTACGAAAACAAAGAGCGAGGTGCGGGGCGGCGGCAAGAAACCCTGGCGGCAGAAGGGCACCGGTCGTGCCCGGGTTGGTTCAATTCGCTCACCATTGTGGCGGGGCGGCGGTGTTATTTTTGGGCCCAAACCGCGGGATTATCGGGTGGACCTGCCGGAAAAAGTCAGAAGGGCGGCCCTGAAGGAAGCATTTAAAGATAAAATTCTTTCAGAAAAAATTTACCTGCTTTCGGAGTTTCAGGTTCCGGAGGCCAAGACGAAAATTGTCAGCCAGTTCTTGCAAAAATCTTCTTTATCTGGTAAAATACTTATTTCTCTTCCTAAGGAAGCAGAACTTTTTCGCCGGGCAGGAAGAAACATTCCCGGCGTAATGTTCTCCGACTGGAAATCGTTGAATTTTTACAATATTTTAAATTCTGACTTTCTCTTGATTTCCCGGGACATTTGGGGTGAGGTTAAGGTAGGGGCGGGGTTACATCCCCGCCCACAGCGGGAGGGGACACAGCCCCTCCCCTACACAAATAAATACTTATGAATACAGCCGATATCATCCGGTTTCCGTTAGTCACCGAAAAGGGCAGTTCTTTTTTGCAGCCGCAGAACAAGTACCAGTTTTCGGTTCTGCCTTCGGCCAATAAACCGGAAATCAAAAAGGCGGTGGAAAAAATTTACAAGGTAAAGGTCATAGCGGTGCACATTTCTAATTTTAAGGGCAAGAAACGGCATTATCGCAAGCAGGAAGGAAAGAAGCCTGACTGGAAAAAGGCCGTCGTCACTTTGAAGAAAGGGGAACGCATTGAGTTTGTCTAAAAGAAAGCCAGTAACACCGAGTATGCGGCATGCGGTTTTGCCGGATTTTGCGGAAATAACCAAGACGGAACCGGAAAAAAAGCTTCTGGTTTGTCATCGTAGGAAAGGCGGCCGGAATAATCAGGGTCGTTTGACGGTGCGTCATTTGGGAGGCGGGCACCGGCATCATTACCGCATTATTGATTTCAGGGAGGATAAACTGCTGGCGGGTAAGGTTATCGCCATTGAATATGATCCTAATCGAAGCGCGCGCTTGGCGCTGATTCAGTATTCGGATGGTGAACGTCGTTACGTACTGGCTACAACCGGGATGAGCGTTTCCGGCCAAGTTGCGTCCACCCCCGAAGCTACGGCCGCGGAAGGAAACCGGATTCCGTTAAGAACTATTCCCGAAGGAAGTAACGTCTGCTGTCTTGATTTGAACCCGGGCCGAGGCGCTCAGATTGTCCGGTCCGCGGGAGCCACGGCCGTTTTGATGTCCAAGACCGATAAATACGCCCAGGTAAAACTTCCTTCCGGCGAAATAAGATTTTTTTTGCTGGATTGCCGCGCTAAAATAGGAACCATCAGCAACGCGGAGCATCGTTACGAATCGCTGGGTAAAGCCGGTCGTAACCGGTGGCGCGGCCGCCGGCCGAAAGTGCGCGGAGTGGTGATGAATCCGATTGACCATCCGCTGGGCGGCGGTGAAGGGAAGAGTTCCGGAGGCAGGCCGCCGGTAAGCCCGCAGGGAAAGCCGGAAGGCGTAAAAACCCGGAACCGAAAACAGTTTTCTCAGAAATTAATCGTCAAGCGCCGTAAATAGAACAAGTAGGACAGGCGTCTCGCCTGTCAAACCAGAACATTGAGGTTAAAAGATGAGCCGTTCGTTAAAAAAAGGACCACTGATTGACCAGAAACTTCTTAAGAAGATTGAGAAGGTGAGGAAGGGCGGACGCAAGGAAGCGATTCGCACCTGGAGTCGTTCCAGCCAGATTAGCCCGGAGTTTGTGGGGATGACTATCGCGATTCATAACGGCAAGATTTTTATTCCGGTCTACATTACGGAAAACATGGTTGGGCATCGTCTGGGCGAATTTTCGCCCACGCGCACTTTCCGTCACCACGGGATGCATACCGAGCGCTCAATCACGAAAAAATAATTATTTATCTTATGGCCACAGTAATAGCAAAAACGAAGTACGTGAGAATCAGCCCTCAGAAAACGAGGGAAGTGCTTTATCTGGTGGAAGGCAAATCGCCGCTGGAGGCGATCGGAATCTTAAAAAACCTGCCGCAGAGGCCGGCCGGATATATTGCCAAGACTATTGCTTCCGCTTTGGCTAATGTCCGCAGCCGGAAACTTCCCGAAGAGAATTTTCGTTTGAAAAGTCTGGTCGTGGAGCAGGGTCCACGCCTGAAGCGCTTTCGGCCGGCTTCCATGGGGAAGGCCGTTTCGGTAGTGCACCGCACTTCACACCTAAAAGTGGTTTTATCGGACGAATGGGACAAAAAGTAAATCCAATTTCATTTCGCCTGGGTTTTATTGAGAACTGGCGGTCCAACTGGTTTCAACACCGGAGACTCGGACCTTCCATTCTGGAAGATTATCAGATCAGGAAGTATTTGGCGAAACGCTTCCCGGATAGCGGGGTAACCCGGGTGGATATTGATCGTCTGGTTGATATTGTCCGCGTTAAGATTAAGGCAAACCGGCCGGGATTGATTATTGGTCGTAAGGGAGCCGAAATCAACACCGTGAGCGCTGAATTGCGTAAGATGTGCGGAAAAGAGGTGACGGTTGACGTTACGGAAACACAAAATTCGGCAATTGATGCCACATTTGTGGGCGGCAGTATCGCCGCGCAACTAAGCCAGAAGGGCCGTTCTTTCCGGTATGTCTGTAAGCGGACAATTGAAACTGCTATGCAGCAGGGCGCCGGCGGGATTAAGATTAAGATATCCGGTCGGTTGGGGGGCGCGGAGATAAGTCGCTGCGAAACCTACAAGCAAGGGAAGATACCGCTGCATACTCTGGTGGCCATAATTGATTATGCCAGCGCGACCGCTTTTACCACCTACGGAACCATCGGGGTGAAAGTTTGGATTTATAAAGGGAATGCTAAAGAGAAGGTATAACCATAAAAGAATATAAGGTATAACAATGCCTCGAATACCAAAACGCGTTAAATTCAGGAATATGCACGGTGGTCGGACTACCGGAAAGGCCACCTCCGGAAACGAACTTTCCTTTGGCGAGTGCGGTTTGTTGGCGTTGAAGCCCGGTTATTTTACCGAACGTCAGATTGAGGCGGCCCGGGTAGCGGCAACGCATCACCTGAAAGGAAAAGGCAAGTTATGGATTCGCATTTTCCCGGACCGGCCAACTACCAAGAAACCGGCGGAAGTCAGGATGGGCAAAGGGAAAGGCGACTTGTTCCAGTGGACGGTGCGCATTTTGCCGGGACGGGTGATTATGGAGTTGACCGGGGCCGGATTAGATGAGATGAAAGAAGCGCTGCGTCTGGCTTCCGGTAAGTTTCCGTTGTCAACTCGCGTCATAACCCGATGAATAAAAAAGATTTTGACGGTTTAAAAAAGTTGGGCGAGCTTGAACTACGGGAAAAGCTCAGCGAGTTAAAGAATAACCTCTATCGTTTGCGGATGCAGTTACATTTGGGTCAGGTAAAGGATAATGCGGCCGTCAGCCGGATCAGGCGAGATGTTGCCCGCGTGCTCACGCTTTTAAATCAGAAACCATAAAGCAACCTCGCATAAAACAAGATGAAGAAGAAATTAGAAGGAATCGTGGTAGGCGACCAGATGGAGAAAACACGGGTTGCAGTGGTAGAGCGGTTTAAAAGACATCATTTATACCATAAAGAGATACGAGTCAGGACCCGTTATAAGTTTCATGACCCTAAGAACGAAAGCCACACTGGCGACCGGGTTAGAATTGAGGAATGTCGGCCTTTGAGCAAAGATAAAAGATGGCGCTTAATAGCCGTAGTTAAACAGGCGGCCGGGTAGTTGCCGGCTTTAAAAATGTGAGAATTGATCACAAGAGTGTAAGGATTAAAATATGGTTCAATTAAGAACGATTCTGGAAGTGGCCGATAATACCGGAGCGAAGAAGATTATGTGCTTTGGTATTCCGGGTGGTACCCGTAAGCGCACGGCCGGTATCGGCGATGTGATCGTGGCCACGGTTAAGGATGCTCTTCCCGTCGGCTCCGTAAAAAAGAAAGAAGTAGTTCGGGCCGTAGTGGTGCGTACCCGAAATCGCATTGCCCGGTCGGACGGTTCTTATCTTTCTTTTGACCATAACAGTGCGGTTATCGTTGATGTGGACAACAATCCCCGGGGCACCAGAGTTTTTGGCCCGGTTGCCCGGGAACTGCGGGACAAAAATTTCGCTAAAATTATTTCTTTAGCTCCGGAAGTGCTTTAATTAAATTGCCTAGGAATTTCCTTTTGGACGCAGATGTACGCAGAAACAGCCGGATAAGGATTAAAAGCAGTTCTTAAGCAAAATCTTTAATCTGCGGAAATCTTGCGAAAATCAGCGTCCTATTAATTTAAAAACAATTTATGAAATTACGCAAGGGCGATTTTGTGCAGGTGATGAAAGGCAAGGATGCCGGTAAAAAAGGCCGGATATTGAGAGTCTATCCCCAGAAGGATAAGGCGCTGGTGGAGGGTGTCAATTTTGTCAAACGACACACTAAGCCGGGTCGGGTTGACCGCCAGGGAGGTATAATTCAGAAGGAGGCGCCGATAGCGCTACCCGGATTGAGTTATTTTTGCCTGAAATGCAATCATACTACCCGGGTTGGATTTAAGTTTATCGGTGAGAATAAAATCAGATACTGTAAGAAGTGCGGTGAATTGATTGAGAGCAGTCAGGGGAAATGATGACACGACTTTTGGAAAGATACAGAGATGAAATTGTTCCGAAATTGCAGACTGAGTTTAAGCATCAGAACCGAATGGCGGTCGGTAAGTTGGTGAAAGTGGTTGTCAGCGTCGGACTCGGAAAGATCAACAAGGAGGAAAAGGCGGTAGAGGAAATTCTGGTCACTCTTGGGGCGATTACCGGGCAGAAACCGGTTACCAGGCGCGCCCGAAAATCGATCGCTAATTTTAATTTGCGTGAAAATGATTTGGTTGGCGCTTTCGTAACCATGCGCGGGAAGAGAATGTATGAATTTTTCGACCGCCTAGTAACCTTTGCCCTGCCGCGCGTGAGAGATTTTCGAGGTCTGCCTCTCTCCGGTTTCGACCGGAGCGGGAATTATAGTTTCGGTATGACCGAACAGACTGTTTTTCCGGAAGTGGATTACAATAAAGTAGAAAAGGTTTTTGGAATGAATATAAACTTGGTTTGCAACGCTCAAAGCAAGGAAGAGGCGAAAGCGTTGCTGATTGCCTTGGGTTTACCTCTAGGGAATGCTCAACAATAAAATGGACTATTTGCCAGAGGCGCTTTTGGAGCGAGACAAGGAGCGAAGAAGCTTGTGTACCCACTGTGGTACGCAAGCGATAAGCGACGCAGTCGCAGCCCAAAACGACCTGGCCCTTCGGGGAGTCCCGTCTTTGGGTCATTGCGGCGTTACTCCTCGTCTTTGTGCCGCAGTGGGCACAGAGCCTTCGTCGCGCCTTGCACTGACCTCAAATCCGAGACTCCAAATAGGCATTTTATTGTTGAGCAGCCCCTTAAATAAAGGGATATAATGGCGAGAAAAGCGTTGTTGCAGAAAAATTTACACCCTAAGTACCCGGTACGGCACCGCAATCGGTGTTTGATTTGTGGAAGACCGCGTGGTTATCTGCGCCGGTTCGGTTTGTGCCGAATCTGTTTTCGCGAACTTGCCAGCCGAGGTGAAATTCCTGGTGTGGTGAAGTCCAGATGGTAATAGGGTCTGTTTCGGAACAAGGTTACTATCGTAGCGCGACCCTTTCAGGGTCGCTAAAAGAAGCGAGGCTGAAAGCCTCGCACTACTAATAGAGGGAATAATGGTTAATGACCCAATCGGTGATTTATTGGTGCGTATTAAAAATGGGGGAAGCGCGAAGAAGGCGGAGATAAGGGTGTCTTGCTCCCGGATGAAAGAAGCGATTCTTAAGATTCTTTCCGGAGCAGGATATGTGGCCGGTTACGAATTACGGGAAAAATCCGGTCGGAAGGAATTAGTGGTGAAATTGAAATACGACTCGCATTCTGTCCATGCGATTAAAGGAGTAAAAAGAATGAGCACG
Organism: Candidatus Omnitrophota bacterium; assembly: GCA_018829455.1. GTDB lineage: Bacteria > Ratteibacteria > UBA8468 > MWAK01 > MWAK01 > JAHJUB01. The sequence continues at coordinate 1,581 of JAHJUB010000008.1, read as the reverse complement.
CCTGGCTGTCATATTTATATTTCCAGTTCCGAAATCAATCAGCGGATCAGAGGGCGGGATAAGCTGGGAATTATTTCCACTTCCCACGGTGTAGTTTCGCATTACGAAGCTAAAAAACAAGGACTGGGCGGCAAATTTCTAGCGATTATTTGGTAACAGAATGTGTTTTTCACAAAAACGAGGATTGTCTTTTTTGCACACTTCGCGGAGTGACAGTGACAAAACAAGCAAGACGACAGAATGAGTATCCGTGGCTCGCCTTGAATTGTAGGCGAGAACCCGGCCAGTAATTGACCCTCTTCTTTTCTTCGGCGTATGGCCGGGACGAGTGTAGTTCTCAACACGGAGAGTCTCGTTCTGGAGTTGCGTAGTTTTGTCTGACACAAAGAGTGTGAGCAAAAAAGATATCCGAGAGCCCCTATGGCGAAATTAGGCAAGAGACCGATTACGATTCCCGAAGGTGTAAAAATTTCCCTGGAAGCCGGCAGCCTACATCTGGTCGGGCCGGAGGGAAAATTGAGCGTAATCATTCCGCCGACTCTTTCGGTGGTGTTGGAAAAAGAGCGGATTCGGGTTAACTGTGCCGTTACGGATCAGGGACTGGCCAAGAAGGCGGAGCGAAAACTGGAGGGAATTCGAGGGCTTATCCGGTCCTTAATCAACAGCCGGTTAAACGCAGTTAAAAACGGTTGCCTCAAAAAGCTTGAAGTGATCGGTGTGGGCTATCAGGCCGAAGTAAAAGGAAAAGAATTGGTTCTTAAGGTTGGCTTTTCTCATCCGGTTAAGTTTACCATTCCCGAAGGCGTAAAAGTAAAGGTCGAAAAGATTCTGGTCAGCATTTCCGGTTTTAACCCGGAAACGGTGGGTGATTTTGCCGCCAGGATAAGAGCGGTAAAACCACCGGAACCTTACGGTGGAAAAGGTATTCGTTACCAGGGTGAGTATGTCCGGCATAAGGTCGGGAAGACCGCCGGAGCGGCCGGAGCCACCGGTGGCGGCGGAGCCAAATAGCACATAGTAGCGGTTGGATTTATCCGACGTCATTGTAGTCGCCAACCTTGGTTGGCTCTTTTAACCGCGCCGAGCAAGCTCGGCAACTACAGTACATTGTAGTAGGACAGGCGTCCCGCCTGTCGAAATAAGGGGTTGTATTTATGATTAAGGATAAAAAAGAACGGCGTCACATGCGGCACCTCCGGTTTATCAAACGGCTTCCACCCGGGAGCGGAAAGCCGCGAATTTTAGTGCGGAAAAGTTTAAAATATATTTACGCCCTTTTAATTGATGACGCAAAAAGAAAGGTGATTTTAACTGTTTCCAGCATGTCTAAGACGTTGGCCGAAAATTTGCAAAAAAACAGCCGCAAAGATGTGGCGGCTGCAGAATTGGTGGGCAAAACGATGGCCGAGGCAGCTTTGAAAGCCGGCTATCAGGAAGTTGTTTTTGACCGCGGCGGTTATCTTTATCACGGAAAAGTAAAGGCGCTTGCGGAAGCAGCGCGGGCAGCCGGACTTAAGTTTTAATACAACCCAGCCTCCGCAAAGCACCTCGCAAACCCTTGTGCCATAAGGGGCTGAATTT
>JAHJUB010000090.1 GCA_018829455.1 Candidatus Omnitrophota bacterium | reverse complement strand
AATTGTCATTGTGAATTTCGTGCCTGACGGAGGTCATTGTGAATATCAAAAAATTAACTGGTTTGGTTTTACTCGGAATTGCCCTGGTTCTTTTACCGTCGGCATTACACGCGGCTGCAACCGGAGCGGTGTCGGCTAAAATAACCCTTGAATTCGAAGGAAAATCTTTCCCGATGAGCGCGGCCCAGGTTACTATTCTGGATAAAGAGATTGACCTGGGGGTGGTTGATTTTTTGGCCAAACAGAATGCGGAAAAGAGCAAGAACAAGAAACGATCGTACCATCTTTTTCGATATATTTACCTGGTCAGGGAGATTGAGAATAGCCGGCGGGCCGGTGTGCGCCAGGTTCGCTCCGGCATTGTTACCAAACGCGCCGATAATAAGGGTGAAGTTTTGGTGCGCTACCTTGTGCCGGGCGATTATTTTATCGGCGCCTACCGCAAAATGGGTAAAATGACCGTAGTCTGGTTTGTTCCGTTTTCCGTAACCGCCGGACGGAGTACGCCGGTAAACCTTGATAACAATAACGCTTTTGAATTTTATGACCCGGAACTTTATCCATGACGCAGCTGGAGATTTTTCAGGTAACCGTAAACCACATCCCTCACGACAACTTCCTGTTTTACGCCGACTTTACCCCTGACCTGGTCAGGCGCCTTCAGGAAAAATATTCCCTGGCGCCGGACGCCAACCTCCGTAAACATTTCGGTATGTATTGGCCGGAAGACGTCCAGCCGAAGGAACCGAAAGGTCTTCAAAAATCGGACTACTCGGTGTACTTTAAAGACGCGGATAAGCCGGAGGGCTCTTTTATCAACCACCTCGGCGTTCTGGAAATTCCGGCAAAGTTCTATCATTTCACCGGTTACGTCAGCCCCCTGCGCAACGCAAATAATTTCCAGGAATTAGAACGTTTTCCCTTTCCCGGCCAGGCGGTTTTTGAAGAGACCGGAATGGCCGAGAAGGTTCAGCAGGCGCACCAACAGGGCAGAGCAGCGTCAACCTGGGTGGGTCATATGTACGAGAATTCCTGGCAGGTGCGCGGCTACGAAGAATTTCTGATGGACCTGGTGGAGCGGCCGGAGTGGTGTGAATTCATCCTGGACCAGTTTGCCCGGCGCAATCTCCGGGTGGCGACCGCGGCGGCCCGGGCCGGCGTTGATTATCTCCGGACTGGCGACGACGTGGCCAGTCAGAAGAACCTGATCTTTTCGGCCCAGACCTGGCGCCGTTTCATGAAAGCGCGCTGGGCAAAGGTTTACGCGGAAGCGCGCCGGATTAAGCCGGATATTCAAATTTGGTACCACAGCGATGGCAATATTATGGAGATTATCCCGGATTTGATTGAAATCGGAGTGACCATTTTAAACCCGGTTCAGCCGGAATGCCTGAATCCGCAGGAAGTCAAGAAACAATATGGAAAACACCTAATTTTAGATGGGACTATCGGCACCCAGTCCACGATGCCTTTTTCCGGACCGGAGGAAGTGAAGAGAGTGGTGCGGGAACGAAAAAAAACCCTTGGTTTTGACGGCGGTCTCATCCTTTCGCCTACCCACATCCTGGAGCCGGAAGTTCCTCTGGATAACATCGCCGCTTTTATTGACGCCTGCCGGGAATAATCGATTCTCACCAAGTCAGCCATTTCAATGTGGTAAGGGGCTGTTAAACAACCCCTAATATATATCCAGGCCGGGAACTTTCTCCGGGTTATGGTGTCTTAATGATTGGACCGCCAGAGACATTGCATGGGAAAAAACAACCCGTTGGATTTTGAGGAGATCGTCCATCAGGAGGCAAAAAAGGTGTTTAATCTTGCCTACCGGCTTTGCGGCAACCAGGAAGAAGCGAAGGATATAGCCCAGGAAACGTTTGTCCGGGCCTACGAGCATTTTGACCGCTTCCAGGGCAGTTCCCGGGTCTTCACCTATCTTTACCGCATAACCTTTAACGTCTGGAAGAACCGTTTGAGGCATTGGAGCCGGCACCCGGTGTTCTCGCTCCATTCTACCCGTCCGGAAGAGCCGGATTTTGATTTGGCTGACCCGAAGCCGGCTCCGGACCAGGCGTTTGAATTGGACGAACGGGCCGGTTTGGTCAGGGTCTGTCTTGACTCCCTTAACCCGGCTTCCCGGCTCATTATTATCCTTCGAGATATGGAGGGCAGGTCATATGAAGAGATATCCCGGATTATGAAGTGCCGGCTGGGTACGGTTAAATCCCGACTGGCCCGGGCGCGGACGGATTTACGCGAGCAGATTCGGCCCCACCTGGAAAGGATGCGGAAATGAACAGAATTTGCCGGAAAAATCAGAAGTTGCTTTCCGCCTACGTTGACGGGATGCTTCCGGAGAGGGCCAGGAAATTTTTTGACGGGCATCTGGATTCCTGTCCGGAATGCCGGAAGGCGCTTCAGGAACTGGAATTGCTGCGTGAACTTCTGCGGGAATTTCCGGAGAAACACCCTGGTCTGGGGTTTGAGACCGCAATTCTGAGCCGGGTCAGGGAGAAGCCTGAGGTCGCCGCCTTACGGAGTTGGTCGCGCCGGGTTTCTTACGGTCTGGCCGGTCTGGCTTTACTTCTGATAGTGACCCTTTACCTCCAGAAACCGGTTCTTCCGCCCCAACTGGAGGTTGTCCGGACACCGGCGTCCGGACATCCGGTTGTTGAGAGAAAGAAGACAGCATCCGTTTCTGAGCAAAAGCCCCTGGCGCCAACAGAACAGAAAGCTGTTTCCAGACTGGATGTTTTGGCGGATAAAGACGCGGAAAAGATGTTAGCGCCGTTTTCAGCGGAAGGGAAAGTAAAATCAGAAACGCCGGCGGCTCCCCGTACCGCAGATTCCCTTGCCCGCACGGAATACGCAGCTGTTTTGGAGAAGGAAGCCGGCAAACACGTCGTCGCTTTCCGAAAGACAGCTGAAATTTCCGTGGACAAAGAGTCCCGGGTTTTGGTTATCCGCAACAAGACGGAATGGGAGAAGACCTGGAATTCCCAGAACACCAGTCAGAACTTGTCTCTTCCCCTCCCGGAAGTGGACTTCAAGAAACAGATGGTTGTTGCTCTTCCTACCAATCAGGCCGGCGTAGAATACAAAATCGTAAAGACCGAAGAGAAGCCGGACCGCATCATCGTGCAGTACCGGGCAACCCTGCCAGGGCAAGGCGAAGCCGGAATCATCCCGCCCTACCAGTTTGAGGTCGTTAATACCAGGCCCAGCGTGGAGCTCCAGAAGTTGGACTGACCTTTCCGCGCAACCCCTTATTAAAACTACCCCTTAAAATCGCCCCGGGAACTTTTTTTCTTTTCTGGTGTCTAAATCTTCGAATGGAACAATTCGTAATTCAAGAGGAGGCAGAGATGAGGAATTTGGTGAAATTAGGTCTGGTGTGGTTTGCGGTTGGTTTATTGTCTGTTTCTTCAACCCTCCGGGCAGAAGCAGCCCTGAAGGTACGAGTTCCGGAGAGGCCGGTCGTCCAGGTGGCAATTTTGCTGGATACTTCCGGCAGTATGTCCGGGCTTATTGAGCAGGCAAAGAGCGAGCTCTGGAAAATTGTCAATGAACTTTCCTCGGCCAGGAAAGGTGGCGCGGCGCCCCAGGTCCAGGTGGCGCTCTACGAATACGGTAAGAGTTCCCTGCCGGCCAGCGAGGGATACCTGCGGATGATTCTTCCCCTGACTACTGATTTAGACAAGGTTTCCGAAGAGCTTTTTGCCCTCACCACCAACGGCGGCGACGAATACTGCGGCCAGGTTATCCGGTCTGCCTGTCAGGGGCTGAACTGGAGCGGTTCCGGCCAGGACTACAAGGTAATCTTTATCGCCGGAAATGAACCGTTTACCCAAGGAGAGGTTGACTACAAAAAAAGCTGCCGCGAGACGATTGCAAAAGGGATTATCGTTAACACCATCTTCTGCGGCAACTATAACGAAGGACTGAATACTGGCTGGAAAGACGGCGCTGACCTGGCGGACGGCCGTTACCTGAATATTGACCACAATACTCAGGCCGTCCGGATTGATGCGCCCCAGGACAAGGAAATAGCTTTACTGGGCAGTCAGCTCAACCGGACCTATCTTGCCTACGGCGCAGCCGGCAGTGTTGGCGCGGCGCGGCAGGAGGAGCAGGATCAGAATGCCCGGGCGATGGCGCCGGCAATTGCGGCCGAAAGAGTGGTAGCCAAGTCATCTGCCAGTTATTTAAATTCTTCCTGGGACCTGGTTGATGCCCATCGCGAAGGCAAGGTGAAAATTGAGGATTTAAAAGAGAGCGAATTACCCGCGGAAATGAAGCCGATGACCAATTCGGAAAGAAAGGCCTACCTGGAAAAGACAGAGAAAGAACGCCGTCAAATACAGGAGACCATTAACCGGCTCAACGCCGAGCGTAAGAAGTATGTCGCTCTCCAGTTGAAGAATCAGGGTAAAAACACGGGTAGTTCTTTCGGCGCCGCAGTAGTCAAGGTGGTCCAGGAGCAGGCCGCTGCCAGAAAATTCCGTTTTGAATGAAAAAGTCGCCTTCCGCGGCTAATGGGGGAAAGATGTTTAAAAACAGACAGAATTTTTTGGTTAGCATCTTAATGGTTTTTTCCTTAACTATTGCGGGCGGCTTTGCTCTGGCAGGCAGTCTTTCGGCTGACGGGTTCATCATAGTGCCCAGGCCGCCTGCGCCTGGTCCCTGGCCCGGCACGCCTTTCCCGCTTGAGGTTAAATACCACCGGGTTGAGGTGGAGATAAATGGCCAGGCAGCCAAAACTTTCATCGACCAGGAATTTTACAACCCAACCAACAACCGGCTGGAGGGGATATACTTCTTTCCGGTTCCGGAAGGCGCGGTTATCAACAACTTCTCCATGGAAATTGACGGGAAGATGACAACCGCGGAACTGCTGGACGCGGAAAAAGCCCGAAGCATTTACGAGGATATCGTGCGCCGGATGAAAGACCCGGCGCTATTAGAATACTCCGGACGCAACGCTTTTAAGGTACGCATCTTTCCCATTGAGCCCTTTGGCCGTAAGAGAACCAGGATTTCCTACACCCAGGTCCTGCGCAGCGACAGCGGCGTTTTTAACTATACCTATCCCCTGAATACCGAAAAGTTCTCTGCAAAGCCGCTTGAGGAAGTCAGCCTCAGGGTAAACCTCAAGAGTAAAGGAAATCTTAAGAACATCTTTTCGCCTACGCACCAGGTAGAAGTGAGGCGGCGCAGTAATCACGAGGCGGTCATCGGTTTTGAAGAGAAGAACGTAAAACCGGATAACGATTTTTCCCTTTACTGGAACACCGATGAGGGTAAGGTCGGTTTGAGTCTCTTAACCTACCGGCCCGTCGGCGAGGATGGGTTCTTCTTCCTGGCCGCGGCGCCCGATTTTCAGGTCGGCGCAAAAGAAATTACAGCCAAGGACATTACCTTCGTGCTGGACACCTCCGGCAGTATGGCCGGAAAGAAACTGGAGCAGGCGAAGCGAGCGCTTCTTTTCTGCCTGGAAAACCTTAACGCCGGGGACCGGTTTGAGTTAGTGCGTTTTGCCACCGAATCGGAAAACCTTTTCGGGAAACTTGAACCGGTTTCCCCTGGAAACGTCAGCCGGGCAAAAGAATTCGTCAGTAAACTCAAGCCCATCGGCGGCACCAATATAGAAGAGGCCCTGGCCGGCGCCCTGAAAGTTAATCAAGGAGAAAACAAAAGGCCCGGGTTCATTATCTTCCTCACTGACGGTAAACCCACCATCGGCGCGACCAACGAGGAAACTCTAATAGGCAAGGTCAGGCGGGAAGCATCCGGCGGAATCCGCGTTTTCACCTTTGGCGTCGGCGATGATGTCAACACCCATCTTCTTGACCGGATAAGCGAGGCAACAAGAGGTCTGCGTTTTTACGTCCGGCCCGGTGAGGATTTGGAGGTGAAACTCTCAAACTTCTACGAAAAAATCAAGTCCCCGGTTTTGGTGGACCTCAAAGTTAAGTTCGGTTCCGGCGTGAGAATTCAGAAACTTCACCCCGATAACCTTCCGGACCTTTTCCAAGGCGACCAGTTGGTTCTTTTTGGCCGCTATACCGGGAGCGGAGAGACCACGCTTACCCTTTCCGGATTTTCCGAAGGGAAAAAGAGCGTTTTTGAATGTCGGGTCATTTTTCCGGAGAGGAATCCGGAAAATGACTTTATCGCGTCGCTCTGGGCGGCCCAGCGTATCGGGTATCTCCTGGACGAAATCCGTCTCCGCGGGGAAAGTCTGGAGTTGAAGGATGAAGTCATTGACCTTGCCCGGCGATACGGCATCATTACACCCTACACCAGTTATCTCATTATTGAAGACGAAAAAGATAAGGTACAAAGACGCGAACTGCCGGAGGACCGCCAGACCCTCAACGCGGTGCCCGGGGCTCCGGCCCTGGAGGGACGGGTGAGGGCAGATTATGAAGCGATGCGCCAGAAATCCGGCTCGGCCAGCGTCACCGCCAGTAAAGAAGTAAGCGCCCTGAAGTCTGCCCGGAACTACGGAGAGATTAATCAGGGGGCGGACCGGCTTGGTTATTCCGGCCCGGCCGGCATCCGGCAAAACCTTGCCAATCAGGTGCAGAACGTAGCCGGACGCGCTTTCTACCAGACCGGCAACTTCTGGGTGGATTCAAAAGTTCAGACGGCCGGCAAACAGCAGGCAAAAAGGATACAGGCAGGTGGCCCGGAGTACTTTCAACTTCTGAAAGACCAGCCGGAGAGCGCCCGGTTTTTGGCGCTGGGTCAGAACGTAAGATTCCTGCTCCGCGGTCAGCTCTACGAAATCCACGAATGAAAAAACCGGAGATGGTCTGCCTCTTTTGTGGTATAATATGAGCTGAAAAATGCCCCAAAAGTCGCTTACCGTTCACAAAACAGGAGATAAATGTGGAATCAGAATTAAAGGTTGGAGCAGCCAAGATAAGCATCATGCCGCCCCTGGACCAGGCCAGACGGCTTGGCCCGAAGGGTTTAGCCACCGACATCATCGGAGAACTTTGCGCCCGGGCGACCATATTTAACGACGGCAAAAAGAAAACAGCCGTTGTTCTGCTGGATTTAAGCGAGTTCTTTCCTAATATTACAAAGGGTATCCGGCAGTTGGCTAGCCGGTGGACCGATATACCGGCCGAAAACATCCTGGTCTGCGCGACCCATACCCACTCTTCGGCAAAAATTATCGATTATGACGACCCGTATGATACCGGCGGCGTGATGGTGGAATATGAGGCGCTGAGCGCTGAGACACAGGCATACCTCGATATGCTTTACCGACAGGCGGCCAGCGCGGTCTTTCTGGCCGACAGCCGTCTTCAGCCCGCCCGGGGAAAGATTGGTGAAATCTCTGTGCCGGGAATCGGCAAGCCGCGGCTTCGCTTGAAGGACGGGAACGTGATCAGTTTTACCCACGCTTCGATGGATGAATTCAAGACGGAAGATGTTGAATCCGTTTCGCCCTACGACGATGCCCTGCGCGTGGCGGTCTTTGAAGACGTCGAAGGACAACCGATCTGCGGGTTGGCAAACTTCGGTTGCCATAATGCGCTGGCCATGGGAGGGATGACCCTCAACAGCGATTTTTTCGGCTGGGCGGCGGAGAAGATAGAAAAAGAGACAGGCAAAGGGTTTGTTTTGTCCCTGATGGCAGGGCCGGAGGGCAACGTGCACCCGGCGGCCTTTTTTGAACACAACGTTTCCGTCCCGGTGGCAGAATCTTTTGTTCCGGTGGCCGGTAGAATGGTTTATGACGGCATCAAAAAAATATGGGACAAACTGGAACCTTTTCAGGCAGATGTTGTTTCTTCGGTTAGCAAGGAGTTGTATTTCACGTTGCAGCAGCCCCTGCCCTTGCGCGCAAAAACGTATCTCCACGGCCGCGGGGTTACCGGAGGAAAGCAGGACGAAAAAGGAGTTTTTTCGGAATTGCAGCTGATCAGAGTCGGTGATTTTGCAATCCTGGGGCTCTGCGGTGAGGTCTTCCACGAAATTGCCCTGAATTTAAGGAAAGCGAGCCCTTTTAAATATACCTGGGTGAACTCCCTGTGCAACGACGAACTCTCCTACCTGATGCCTGCCCACGAACACCAAAGAGACAATGAATCCGGCAAGATGAATGTCCAGAAGGAGTTTGCCCTGAGCGACGGAAAAGCCGAAGGCATTATTAATAAGGCATATGGGGAACTGTTTGCGCGCGCCCGGGAATAAAACGCGTTGTCTATTTCAGAAAGCGGTCTAATATAATTTCATCCACGCCGACCCTAAAGTGGTCTTTGCGATAACCGACCGGGATGAATCCGTTGGAAATATAATAGATCAAGGCGCGCGTATTAGGGGCGGAAACGCAGGTGTGTATCTTGCGCTGTTTATTATCTCGCCAGAATTGTTCCAGGCTAGACATCAATGCCTTGCCAACGCCTTTGTGAAAACTGTCCGGGTCAACACCAACCACTTCCAGTGAACCCAAGCCATTCTCTCCGGCGGTGCCGCAGGCATATCCCAGGATTATCTTGTTGTCAACCGCCACGAAGGCCGTTGTTTTTACAAAATCAGCTTGCCGGAAACTGTTCCGTGCTATTGCTTCCGGCGAGAAGTGGCGCTCATCAGCTTCATTCCATTTATCACGCAGAAAGGTTTTAAAAGCCGCCTGCATGATTTTTGACACCGCTTCGGCATCTCCGTGCCTGAATTCCCGTGTTTTTATATCTCTTCCCCGGGCACCGCATCGAGTATTGTCAAAAATCTTTTAGTAATTCTCTACTAAATCATTGATTATCAATACTTTTTGTTTCTTTTGCTTCCCTCCCCCTATTTCCTCTTGTTTTGCCTGCTTGAGCGGAGCCCTGAAAGCGAGCTCAAGCGAAAGCAGGCAAGGGGTTTGGGGGATATTTGGTCCTTTCATTTCTTTGATATTTCTTTCATGTTTTGTTTGACAGTACCCTGAAAATAGCTCTGGTTGTCCGAAAGGCACCTGAAGACCCGCCCCGAGCCCAAATAGGGGGCCAGGACGTCGCAAATCCTAGGGTCGTCGTTCAGGTGTAGGGAGGGGAGCAAAGCGGCGATGGGGTAATAGTTTTCGTAGTCTTGGACGTACATGTCAAAGGCAAGGAAGATCTGTTTAAGGTTGTTGAGACACACCGCTCTCCGGCCGCCTTCCCTGGCTTTAGAAAGAGCCGGCATGACCAGGCCGGCCAGAATAGTAATGATCGCGCTTACCACCAGCAGTTCAATCAAAGTGAAGGCATTTTT
>JAHJUB010000089.1 GCA_018829455.1 Candidatus Omnitrophota bacterium | reverse complement strand
CCTCAAGATTTTTGGAAAGAGCTGGTCAGCGCTTTACGAATGACAGGCTACGACGGAGTCCTTTCCATTGAACACGAAGACAGCCTTCTTTCCGGCCGCGAGGGATTTCTCAAAGCAGTAGCCTTCCTGAAAGAGGTTATTTTTTCGGAACCCCGAGGCGCTATTTGGTGGGCCTGAACGGCTCCACTCAACAAGTCTTTTCCAGGCGTTTAATTTCGTTGATTCGGCGCAGGTGACGGCCGCCGGCAAACGGCGTGTTCAAAAAGGTTAAGACTATTTCCCAGGCGAGGTCCGGCCCCAGAATTCGACCACCCAGACAGAGGACGTTGGCGTTATTGTGGCTGCGGGTTAGTTTTACGGAAAAAAGGTCGTTGCATGGTACGGCGCGAATTCCTTTTACCTTATTGGCCATGATAGCCATCCCCAGGCCTGTTCCGCAAAAGAGAATGGCGCAATCGGCTTTTTTGGCGATAACCGCTTTAGCTCCGGCCAGGCCGAACTCCGGGTAATCCACTCTTTTTTCAGAGTCGGCGCCGAAATCCAAAACTTCATAACCTTCCTTAATTAATTTTTCCTTAATTTCAACCTTAAGGTCAAACCCGGCGTGGTCGCTGGCAATGGCAATCTTCATAATACCCCCGTTTTTATGTTCCTACGTAGTGCGACCCTTTTAGGGTCGCTTATTGTTGGCACGCTTTAATTATAATTTCTTTTCAGGTTTTTGACAAGTTGGGCGGTTTTCGGATAAAATTTAACATTCTGATTATGTCAATTAAACGGAGATTAAATATGGAAAGACACTGGTATCTGATTGATGCGGAAGGTAAGATCCTGGGACGGATAGCAACCAGGATTGCGACCCTGTTAATGGGAAAAGGGAAGCCGGAATACCGGCCCCACATGGATTGCGGTGATTTCGTGGTGGTGATTAATGCGGAAAAGGTAAAAGTGACCGGGAATAAGCTGGAGGATAAGCTTTACCGCAAGCATACCGGTTATCTCGGCGGCCTGAAAGAGATTAAACTGAAGAATTTACTGGCGAAGAAACCGGAAAGAGTCATTGAGTTTGCGGTTAAGGGGATGCTGCCCAAAAACCGGCTGGCCGAAAATCTTTTTAAGAAATTAAAAGTTTATTCCGGTTCCGACCATCCGTACGCATCCCAGAACCCAACGGTATTAACGTAGTTGCCGAGCTTGCTCGGCGTTGTTAACAGAGCCAACCAAGGTTGGCAACTACAGCCGTCCCGGCCATACGCCGAAGAATAGAAGTGAGTTAATTACTGGCCGGGTTGGCGACTACAAATACAAATAGCGGTAGAGCAAGCGGAGATAGAGATGGCTAAAATTTATATTATTGATGTAACCAACCGGGACGGGGTCCAGACTTCGCGTCTGGCTCTTGCGAAACTTCAGAAAACGCTCATTAACATCTTCCTGAATAAGATGGGTGTTTTTCAGAGCGAGATCGGTTTTCCGGTTACCCGGCACGAAATCAATTACCTGAAAGCAAACCTTTCCCTGGTTAAGAAGGGAGTTTTATCGCCCATGGTTATTTCCGGCTGGATGCGTGCCGTTAAAAAGGATGTGGAAGATACCCTGGAGAACGTTCCGATTGAAAACATCAACATTTCCATCTCCACGTCCGACCAGATGATTCAGGGAAAATTTATGGGTAAGGTTACGCGCCAGGATGTTATCAAAACGATGGTGGATGCCTTAAAAACCGCTAAATCCGGAGGCGTAAAAACGGTCGGCGTAAACGCCGAGGATGCTTCCCGGACAGACCTTGACTACCTGGTTGATTTTGCCAATGCGGCCCGGGAAAATGGCGCGGCTCGCTTTCGTTACTGCGACACGCTGGGTTATGACAGCCCTTTTAGTATTTATGACCGGATTGCGTATGTTGCCGAAAAGGCGAAGATTCCCATTGAACTTCATTGTCACAACGACCTGGGCATGGCGGTGGCCACCAGTATTGCCGGCGCAAAAGCCGCGGTGGATGCCGGCGTTGATGCCTATATCAATACGACCGTTAACGGAATGGGAGAACGCTGCGGAAATGCTGATTTAGTCTCGGTAATTCTGGCTCTCAAAAAAGCCACCGGTTATGCTGACAAGTACCAATTGGACGAATCCGTTGATTTAAAGATGGCCTGGAAACTGACAAAATATGCTTCCTATGCTTTTGGAATTCCCATCCCGATTAACCAGGTCGGAGTCGGCGCTAATGCTTTTGCCCACGAGTCCGGCATCCACGTTGACGGCGCGCTCAAAGACTACCGTAACTACGAACTATACCATTACGAAGAACTGGGTCGGGGCGAGCCGGAAGTAATTGAGACCGGCCGGATGATTACCGTTGGTGAATACAGCGGAATCAAGGGCTTCCGCAATGTTTACGGGAAGATGGAGATTGAGTTTAAGGATGAGGAAGAAGCCAGACGTATTCTGGATTTGGTCCGCTACGCCAACGTCCACACCCAGAAACCCCTGGTGGAAGACGAACTCAAATTTATCGCCGACCACCCGGAAGAGGCAACTCTGCTGATGACAATGTCTCCGTAATTATGGGACAAACGATTGCGGAAAAAATATTAAGCGCCAAAAGCAGTCGGAAAGTTTTTGCCGGAGAAATCTGCCTGGCGGAAGTGGATTTTGCTTTTGCGCAGGATGGCACCGCGCCGCTGGCGATTGAAGCGTTTCAAAAGATGTCCGGTAAAGGGGTGTTAAATCCGGACCGGACCGCTTTTTTTATAGACCACAGCGCGCCCAGTCCGAACCTGGGTGTTTCCAACCTGCATCAGATGATGCGGCGTTTTGCCGCGGAAAAAGGCATCCGGTTTTACGAGGCTGGAAGCGGCGTTTGCCATATTCTAATTTCGGAAGAAGGATTTGTGAAATGCGGCGGTTTGATTGTCGGCGCCGACAGCCATACGCCGACCAGCGGCGCCCTTAACGCTTTTGCCACCGGCATTGGTTCCACCGACCTGGCCGCAACCATTATCAGCGGCAAGTTATGGTTCAAGGCGCCGGAGACGATTCGCATTCAACTTTCCGGCAAACTGCCGGAAGGAACTTACGCCAAGGATGTGGCGCTTTTTTTAATTAAAAATCTTACGGCCGGCGGAGGCAACTATAAAAGTTTGGAGCCAACCGGTCCGGTTGTGGAGGAACTTTCCCTGGACGGTCGTTTTACGATTGCCAACCTGGCGATGGAGGCCGGCGTCAAAACGTGCATTTTTGAGGCCGATGAAAAGACCTTTCAGTGGTTAGGCGCTCACGGTGTTTCCCGGGATGAATGCCGGCCGGTCTCCTCTGACCCGGACGCAGGGTTTACCGGGATTTCCCTTGATCTTTCGGAACTGCCTCCCCAGATTGCGGTTCCGCATAAGGTTGACAACGTATGCCCGGTTGGGGAGAAGGCGGGCCTAAAAATCAACCAGGCTTTTATCGGTACGTGCACCAACGGCCGGTTGGAGGATTTGCGGCTCGCCGACCGGGTCATCGGAAACCGGAAGGTTAATCCGGCCTGCCGATTGATTGTTGCGCCGGGTAGCCGGCGGATTCTGCTTGAGGCGATAGCGGAGGGCATAATCCCGCGTTTGGTGGCTGCAGGCGCCATACTGGTCACACCCGGCTGCGGACCCTGCGTGGGAACCCACAACGGTGTTCCGGCCGACGGAGAGGTTGTTATTTCCACCGCTAACCGTAATTTCCTGGGACGGATGGGTAATCCGAAAGCGGAAATTTACTTAGCTTCACCGGCTACGGTTGCCGCCAGCGCAGTGGCCGGCGAAATAACTGATCCACGAACAATATGAACGGTTCCCAAATTCTGGTTGAGGCCTTGAAAAAAGAAGGGGTAAAATACCTTTTCGGGATACCCGGCGGGCAGATTATGCATTTTTTTGATGCGCTCTATCAGCAGAAAGAGATCGAATTAATCCTCACCAGACACGAACAGGCGGCCGCCCACATGGCTGATGGTTATGCCCGGGCGACCGGTAAGGTCGGGGTCTGTGTGGCAACCAGCGGACCCGGCGCCACCAACCTGGTTACCGGACTTGCCACCGCTTACATGGATTCCATTCCGATGGTTGCGATTACCGGTCAGGTTCCCACCCACCTCATCGGCAATGACGCATTTCAGGAAGCTGACACCACCGGCATTACCAGACCGGTTACCAAAAATAATTACCTGGTGAAGGATGTGCGCGAATTATCTAAGATCATAAAGGAAGCGTTTTACGTGGCCACTTCCGGCCGGCCGGGTCCGGTTCTAATTGATTTTCCCAGCGATATTCAAAGAGCGGAGACGGAATTTTTCTATCCGCATAAAGTGGAACTAAAGACTTACCGGCCCAGAACGGAAGGGCATGCGCGGCAGATTAAGAAGGCGGCGGAACTTATTTTGTCCGCGAAACGGCCGATAATTTACGCCGGGGGCGGTGTGCTTCTCAGCAAAGCCAGCCAGGAACTGACCGAATTTGCGCACAAGACCGGGATACCGGTAATCCTTACCCTGATGGGTCTGGGTTCTTTTCCGGCCGATGACCCGCTTTTTTCCGGTATGCCGGGAATGCACGGGCCAAAATACGCCAATTACAGTTTTTTGGAATCGGATTTAGTCATAGCCATCGGCGCTCGTTTTGACGACCGGGTAACCGGAAAACTGGAAGCATTTAAGGCAAACACTAAATTCATCCACATTGACATTGACCCTTCTTCCATCGGAAAAATAGTTCCGGCCGACGTACCGATTGTAGGCGATGTCAAGAAGGTTTTAAACGAATTAATACCTTTGGTTTCGCCGGTAAATTGCCGCGAATGGCGGGAGAAGATAGCGAGTTGGAAGACAGAGTACCCCCTCACCTATCAGAAAGACGACGGGAAACTGAGGCCCCAGTTTATTATTGAAGAAATTAACCGGATTACCGAAGGCAAAGCGCTGATTGCCACGGATGTGGGCCAGCATCAAATGTGGGTTGCCCAATTTTACCGTTTTAACCATCCCAATTCCCTGATCTCTTCCGGCGGTCTGGGAACGATGGGTTTTGGCTTTCCGGCCGCCATCGGAGCAAAGTTCGGGTGTCCGGATCGCATCGTTTTTGATATTTCCGGCGACGGCAGTTTCCAGATGAATATCCAGGAACTGACCACTGCGGTAATTAATCGCATTCCGATTAAGGTGGCAATTCTTAATAATTGTTATCTGGGTATGGTGCGGCAGTGGCAGGAACTTTTTTACGGCAAGCGGTATTCCGGGACCCATCTTGGTTCCTGTCCTGATTTTGCCCGGATTGCCGAGGCGTTTGGCGCTAAGGGCCGTCGGGTAACCCGCCCGGAAGAGGTGGAACCGGCCTTGAAAGAATCTTTAAAGGAAACAGAGGTTCCTTTCGTGATGGATTTCCGGATTGAGCAGGAGGAGAACGTCTTCCCGATGGTTCCGGCCGGCGCTTCTTTGGACGAAATGATCAGTGGCTTAGCGTAAAACAATGCAAGAACATATTATCAGTTTAACGGTTGAAGACCGTTTCGGCATGCTGGCCAGGATCGCCGGCCTCTTCTCGGCGCGCGGCTACAATATCAACAGCCTGGTTGTGGCAACGACCGAGGACCCTTCGGTAAGCCGTTTGGTGCTTACGGTTTCCGGAGACCAGCCCATTATTGAACAGATAATAAAACAGCTGAATAAACTGATCGGCGTAATCAAGACCGTTGACTTGAACGAGGGTAAATATCTGGAGCGGGAACTACTCCTGGTTAAGGTGGATAACAATACCCAAAAACGTTCCGAAATCCTGAAACTGGTGGAACTTTATCGGGGGATGGTGATTGATGTTACGTCAAAATACCTGATGGTGGAGGCGATGGGCGAAAGCCACCAGATTGATGGGCTTTTGGTCGCGCTGCGCCCATATGGTTTAAAAGAGGTCGTTCGTACCGGCAAGGTGGCAATCGGTAGGGAGTAGGACAGTAGGACAGGCGTCCGCCTACGCCAAGACTACGGCGGACAAGTCTCGCCTGTCAGAATGCAACAACGGAGGAACAAAAAATGGCTAAGATTTATTATGATGAAGATGCGGATTTGAAAGACCTGAAAGGCAAAAAAGTGGCGATCGTGGGTTACGGGATTCAAGGCAGGGCCCACAGTCTCAATTTGCGTGATTCCAAGGTAGAGGTTGTAATTGCAGAATTGCCCGGTACACCCAATTACGCCAAGGCGGTAGAAGACGGTTTTAAACCGATTTCCGCCCGGGAAGCCGCCACAGAAGCGGATATTATTATGATGCTGGTTCAGGATAATTTACAGCCTGATGTTTATAAATCCGATATCCTGCCGGTGCTTAAGGCTGGTAAGACACTGGGTTTTGCCCACGGGTTTTCCATCGTGTTTAACCAGATTGTGCCGCCCAAGGATATTGATGTGATAATGGTTGCGCCTAAGGGCCCCGGCGGACTGGTGCGTGATATGTTCGTCCAGGGCAAGGGTGTGCCCTGCCTGGTGGCGGTGGAACAGGAATACACCGGTAATGCGCTTAAGGTTGCGTTGGCATATATCAAGGCCCTCGGTGGAAGTAAGGCCGGTATCATTGAGACCACCTTTAAGGAAGAAACGGAAACTGACCTTTTTGGCGAGCAGGCGGTGTTATGCGGCGGCGTGTCTGCGTTGATTAAAGCCGGGTTTGAAACGCTGGTTGAGGCGGGATACCAGCCGGAAATCGCCTATTACGAGACCTGTCACGAGTTGAAATTAATCGTTGACCTGATTAACGAGAAGGGCATCACCGGGATGCGCAAAGGAGTAAGCGACACTGCCGAATACGGTGATTTAACGCGGGGTCCGCGGATTATTGACGGCCGGGTGAAGGACGAGATGCGCAAAATTCTGACCGAAATTCAGAACGGTGAGTTTGCCCGGGAATGGATTCTGGAGAACAAGGTGGGACGACCGGTTTATCACGCCTTGGTAAAGCAAGATGAAATTCATCCGTTGGAGATTGTCGGCAAGAAACTCCGCGGAATGATGGTCTGGCTGAAAAAATAAAACACATGTAGTTGCCCGGTTTGCCGGGCGCTGTTGTCGTGTAGTTGCCAACCTTGGTTGGCGCTTTTAACAGAGCCGAGCAAGCTCGGCAACTACAACCGTTCCTATATGGTGGGGGTGAAAAAAAGCTTCAAGAATTAGAGTCCTGGAAAACCAGGAATTTCGGTTCTTTTCCGGTAAATGAATTCTGTCTTATGGAATCATTGCTTTTGCCAACCGGCGCAGTTTACAGAAAAGTCCATTCTTTTTCACTGGAGGCATTAGATGGAGAATAAGGCTAAAGTCGGATTAGCAGAAGCAATTAAGGATATTGAAAAGGAGTTCGGTAAAGGCGCGATTATGCGCCTGGGT
>JAHJUB010000088.1 GCA_018829455.1 Candidatus Omnitrophota bacterium | reverse complement strand
CTGGGGATGATGGAGGCGCGGCCGGCTTCGTAAACGGCTGCGGCCGAGTTGCTAGTGCCCAGGTCAATCCCGATAATCTTTTCTTTAGCCATTTGGTTTTCTCCTGTGAAATTCTTAAAAAACGTAGGGGCTCGATTCATCGAGCCCGCGGGTCGGATGAATCCGACCCCTACACAAAATGTAGTGCGGCCCTTTTCGGTTTGCCGCTAATTTATTAGATGTTTTTTTAACCGCGTCAGTTACAATCCGCCTTCGGGGGACGAAGTCCGCACGCTTCTGCGACTGTCTCCAGGTCCGGCGCAACCGGTTCCGGCAGGCGACACTCGCTGATGGCGAACTGCGGGTCTTTAAGTCCGTGGCCGGTAAGAATGACAACCACCAGGGCTTCCCTGGAAAAGTATCCGGTTTGGCTGAGTTTTAACAGGCCGGCAATTGATGCGGCCGAAGCCGGTTCCGCGAAGACGCCTTCTTCGCCGGCCAGCCGTTTTGAGGCCTCGGTTATCTCTTTGTCGCTTACCGTATTAATGAGTCCGCCGGATTCATCCCGGGCCGCGACCGCGGCCTGCCAGGAGGCCGGGTTGCCGATGCGGATGGCGGTGGCGATTGTTTCCGGGTTGGTTACCGGATGACCCAAAACGATGGGAGCGGCTCCCTCGGCCTGGAATCCAAGCATTCGGGGTAAACGAGCCATCTTTTTTTTCTGATAATACTCTTTATATCCTTTCCAGTAGGCGGTGATATTGCCGGCATTGCCCACCGGCAGGGCCTGATACTCAGGCGCTTCTCCGAGGGTGTCAATGATTTCAAAAGCCGCTGTCTTCTGGCCTTCAATCCGGTACGGGTTGACGGAGTTAACCAGGGCAACCTGATGTTTCTCACATATATCCCTGACCAATTGAAGTGCGGTATCAAAGTTTCCTTTGATTTGAACCACCCGGGCATTGTGAATTAAGGCCTGAGCCAATTTGCCCACGGTAATCTTGCCTTCCGGAATCAGCACCAGGGCTTTGAGGCCGGCCCGGGCCGCATAAGCCGCAGCCGAGGCAGAAGTGTTGCCGGTGGAGGCGCAGATTACGGCAGTGTTTCCGGCTTCAACCGCTTTGGATACCGCCATCGTCATGCCCCGGTCCTTGAAGGAGCCGGTTGGGTTGACGCCCTCAAATTTGAAATAGAGCCGCAAGCCCAATTTCTTTCCTAAGGAGACGGATGGGATGAGCGGGGTGTTGCCTTCCAAAAGAGAAATAACCGGTGTATTGGAACTTACCGGCAGGTAATCACGGTATCGCTCAATAACCCCTTTGTATTGGCTGATATCCATAGGTTATTTGTAGGGGTCGGATTTATCCGACCCGCGGGCGCGATGAATCGCGCCCCTACCCACTGTTTACCCATCAAATGCCAATCTCAACAAAACCGTCTTTGATTTAATCACCGGCAGACGGTCTATGACAGAGATTGCTGCCTTGACCGCAGATTCTTTTGCCGTATGTGTCAGCACCACCACCGGCACCGCCTTTTTCGGTTTCTCCTCTTTCTGGATGCAGGAGGCGATGCTGATATTGTGTTTACCCAGGATTTCGGCAATCCGGGCGAAAACACCCGGCTGGTCCAGGGCGGAAAAGCGGAAATAGTAACGGCTTTCAAAATCCGTCTCCAATTGTAATTTTCGGCCCGGTCCCGTAAAAAGGGGAGAGGGTTTTGTCCCGCCGAGAATATTTTTGCCGATGCCGATGATGTCGCTGATTACGCTGCTGGCGGTCGGGTTCATCCCGGCGCCTTTTCCAAAGAGCAGGCTTTCACCGACCAGGTCTCCGGTGAGAAAGATAGCGTTGTAAACATCCCGGACCGAACTTAAGATATGCCGGTTGGGAATGAGCGCCGGGTAGGTAGCCAGGCTTACGCTCTCCTCACCCCAGACCCTCTCCCTAAGGGGGAGAGGAGAAGGTGAGGGGGATATCTTTAGTATAGATAACAGTTTTACCCCGTATCCTAATTCCGCCGCATACTGCAAATCCTCGGGCGTAATTCCGGAGATTCCTTCAGTCGGAATGTTGGACGCCGGAAAGAATTTTCCGGTAATCAGGGTAGCCATGACCGATAGTTTGTGCGATGAGTCTGTACCGGAAAGGTCAAGAGACGGGTCTCTTTCCGCAAAACCGGCGTCCTGGGCAATCTTAAGCGCTTTTGTCAGGGAGAGCCGCTCTTCAGCCATCCGGGTGAGGATAAAGTTGGTGGTGCCGTTCAGTATTCCATAAAGAGAGGTTATATTATTGGCAACAAAACTTTCTCTCAAGGTCTTGATGATTGGAATGGCGCCGCCGACCGAGGCCTCAAATCCGATCTGACATTCCGATTGTTCCGCGGCGGAGAATAACCGGTCGCCTTTTTCGGCTAGGAGCGCCTTATTGGCGGTCACTACCGATTTTCCGTTTTTAAGCGCTTTCAGGAGAAAAGAGCCGGCCGGTTCAATACCGCCGACCAATTCTACCACTATTTGAACCTGCGGGTTTTCCAGAACCTTTTTAACGTCTTTGGTCAATATCCCGGTCGGCAAAGAAACCGGACGGGGCCGTTTCAAATCGCAATCACATACCGAAACAAGTTCCGGGATGAACCCGGCCCGCTCCGATAAGAGGTTTTTTCGCTCTATGAGTGTCCTGGCGACGCCGGCGCCAACCGTGCCGAAACCGATGAGTCCAATTCCAATCTTCTTCATAATTATGATATTATATCACAAAGGACTGCGAAAAATGGAAAGAATCTCCGGGTTAGAGAAAAAATACGTTTTGGAAGTTTTGGACAATCAATTCCAAGCTTCCAAAAACAATCTTTTTACCGCACGCCTGGAAACAAAGTTTGCGGATATGTTCCATCGGGAGTTCGCCGTTTCTTTCGTTAACGGCACCGCCACCATGCATACTGCCCTGGCGGCTTTAGGCGTAAAAACAGGTGATGAGGTTATCGTGCCGCCCTTGACTATGTCCAGTCCGGCCTTGGCGGTGCTTCACAACGGTTCCATTCCGGTCTTCGCCGATGTGGACCGGAAAACATTCAACATTTCTGCGGATTCAATTCTGGCCAATATTACCGAAAAGACCCGGGCCGTCATCACCGTTGCTCTCTACGGTCTTGCGCCTGATTATGACCAAATCCTGAAAATCTGCCGGGAAAAGGGAATCTTTCTGATTGAAGACAATGCGCAAGCTTTTCTGTCCCGGTATCAAGGAAAGTTAGTTGGTCAGTTCGGGGACTTTGCCAGTTTCAGTTTTCAGGCCTCCAAGCATCTGACCTGCGGAGAAGGCGGAATGCTGGTGACCGACATAGAGGCGTTGGCGGATAAAGCCCGCAAGTTTGCCGGTCTTGGCTACGGAAGCATCGGCGCTAAAAAGGGGCGAATTGCCAGAACCGATATCCAGGACCCCAATTTTTCCCGTCACGTCTGCTTTGGTTTTAATTATCGGATATCAGAACTGCAGTCCGCAGTGGCGCTCGGCCAACTGGAACGGGCGGAAGAACTGGTTGGAGCAAGGAAGGAATCCGCTGAAATTTTCAACGTCGCCATCAGCGATATTTCCTGGCTCATTCCCCAACATACCCCGGAAGGCTGTACAAACTCTTACTGGTCATACAGCATACTCCTTAATGTTGATAACCCGGAAGAGCGCTGGTACCAATTCCGCGACCTCTTCGTCCAGAACGGCGGTGACGGCATCTACGCGGCCTGGAAACTGACCTATCAAGAACCGTATTTTCAAAATGAAGTTCAGAAATATACCGGGGTTCGGCAGAAGTATGATGCCTCTTTATGTCCCAACGCCGAGTACCTGCAGAAGAGGATGCTGCAATTCAAGACCAACTACTGGGATTTAAAGGAAGCGGAAAAACAGGCGGAGATACTTCGGAAAACAAGCAAAGATTTTCAGCGTCTAATTTGACGTATTTCCTCTTTTTCTGATAAGATTTTCCTAACCTTTTTCACCATTCGGTTTTAGAATTATGAAAGAAATAATCGCCAAATTAGCCAGAGCGGAAGACCTGTCCGAGCAGGAAGCAGCGGTTGCCATGACCGAGATTATGGAGGGCCAAGCGACCGAAGCCCAAATAGCTGCTTTCCTGATGGGTTTGCGGCTGAAGGGGGAAACAACGGCTGAAATTACCGGCTGCGCCCGGGTGATGCGGGAGAAGGTTTTGCGAATTGAAATCAACAAGGAAGTGATTGAGTTTGACCGGGACGATATTAATTTTGACCGCGAGACGATTATTGACACCTGCGGAACCGGCGGAGACGGCACCAATACCTTTAATGTTTCCACGGCTACCGCTCTGGTAGTGGCGGGCGGCGGCTGCCTGGTGGCGAAGCACGGCAACCGTTCGGTATCCAGCCGGTGCGGCAGCGCGGATGTGGTTCGCAGTCTGGGCGTAAATATAGACATCACTCCGGAAAGAGTCAAGTCATGCGTGGAGCAAGTGGGCCTCGGGTTCTTCTACGCGCCGTTGTACCACAGCGCTATGAAATACGCTTTACCGGTGCGTACCCAGATGGGTATCCGGACTATCTTCAACCTGTTGGGGCCGCTTACCAACCCGGCCGGCGCCAACGTTCAGGTTTTGGGTGTTTACGACGTAAACCTGACTGAAAAGATAGCCAGCGTTCTGCTTAATCTTGGCAGCCGGAGCGCCCTGGTGGTTTACGGTGAAGGTAGTTTTGACGAAGTCAGCATCGTGGGCAAGACTTTTGTTTCTCAGGTGAAAGACGGCCACGTAATAAATTACCAGGTTCAGCCGGAAGATTTTGGGATGCGGCGGGCTTCCCTGCTTGACATCCGGGGCGGGAATGCAGAGGAGAACGCCGGAATCATCCTTTCCATCCTGAAAGGGAAGGAAGGCGCTCCGCGGGATATGGTTGTTTTGAATGCCGGAGCCGCTTTTATGGCGGCCGGCCGGGCAGATGATTGGAAAAAAGGCGTCGCTTACGCCGTGGAGGTGATCGAATCCGGCCGGGCGCTGGCGAAATTAAAATCACTGGTGGAATTTACCAATAGTTTTGAAACGGAGAAAAAGTAGGGGTTCGATTCATCGAACCCGCGGGCGCGATGAATCGCGCCCCTACATTCAATTCTGCAATCCAAGATGACACGCTAACCATTATGAAAAGAGGATTCTGGTTTTTTCTGGGGCTTTTGCTGCTTTCCGCCATAATCGGAAGCGCCGTCGGCGAGATAATCGGGTTGCTGCTTCCGGTTGATTCGTTTGCCCGTCAGTTCTTCACCGTCACTGCCGCGCCTTTCTTCGGGCCGGCCGAGTTTGACCTTATCCTGGCGAAGATAACTTTTGGCGTGGCTCTGCACCTCAATCTAATGGCATTATTCGCCATGATAATAGCCACTATCTATTATTTGCGTACTCAATGAAGATCGTCCTTCTTTTTCCGGGACAGGGCAGCCAGAAGAAGGGTATGGGCAGGGAATTATATCAGGCCGTCCCGGCTGTTCAACGGCTTTATTGCCAGGCGGATGAAATTTTAGGCAGAGACCTTTCCCGGATTATCTTTGAAGGACCCGAAGAGGTTTTAACCCGGACGGAGAACAGCCAGCCGGCAATCTACCTGACCAGTTTTGCTTATTTCGTGAACTGGAAGGAAGGGAACGAACTGCCGGCGGCTGCAGCCGGACACAGTTTGGGGGAATATACCGCTTTGACTGCGGCCGGCGTTTTTTCCTTCCCGGACGGCCTGCTTTTAGTAAGCCGGCGCGCCGAGTTGATGGCCCAGGCGACCAGGGAACGGCCGGGCGCGATGGCTGCGGTCATTGGTCTTGACGATGAAAAAGTGACTGCCGCCTGCGCGGAAACCGGGAGTGTCTGGCCGGCTAATTATAATGCGCCGGGCCAGGTGGTTATTTCCGGGGAAAAGGATGCGGTTGAGCGTGTCCGGCAGATATTATCGCAAAGGCATCCGTGCAAGGTAATTCCGCTTAAAGTCTCCGGCGCTTTTCATTCCCCGCTGATGGATTTGGCGCGAAAAGGTTTTGAAAAAATTGTCTCCGGCTGTCCGGTTCAGGTTCCAATTTTCCCGGTCTATGCGAACGTGACCGGAAGGCAATTTTCCAATACGGATGAAATCAAGCGGCTCCTGGTGGAGCAGATTACCTCGCCGGTTCTCTGGAGGCAGACGGTAGCCCAAATCTGGCAGGAAAAGAAACCGGATTCTTTTCTGGAGGCGGAACCCGGCCGGGTTCTTTCCGGGTTGATGAAGCGCATCGTGCCGGAAGCGAATGTGTTGTAAAAAGATGTACGGTGTGATGTCAAGTGACAAAAGGACAGATCACCCCTAAGCAAGTTTCGTCCAATTT
>JAHJUB010000087.1 GCA_018829455.1 Candidatus Omnitrophota bacterium | reverse complement strand
TCAGCCACATACAAATTATCTTCTTTGTGAACTATTGCCGTGTAAAGTTCCATATATCATCTCCCTTTCGATTGTAACAAATAAATATTACCACCTCCAGAAGGTTTTGGTCAAATTTTCCTTCGGATTACAGGGAGAGGTTGCGGCGGGCGGTTAAGGACCGGAGGGCGGATAGAGGAATGAAAGGGAGGTGTAACCGTAGCGGCGGGTTTCAACAGTGAGCGCCAGGGCAGAGATGCCTTCTTTAAAGAGTAGATTTTTTTCCAGACCGGAGATATGTTGCAGGATAATTTTTCCTTCGGGCCGGAGTATTCCTCCTTCCGAAATTTGCGCGATTAGTTCCGTAATCTTTTGTTCGGTGAAGTCGTAGGGCGGGTCCGCGAAAACGATGTCAAAACCTTCCTTTTTTTCGGCCAGGATGGAAATTGCTTTTTCCGCTAAATACGGATAAAATATCAGATTTTCCTCCGCAATCTCGTCCCCTTCCTTTTTAGCGGCTGCCCTAATCAATTCCAGGTTCTGTTTCAGGTACAAGGCTGTTTTCGGGTTGCTTTCCACCAGGAGAACTTTTCCAGCGCCCCGGCTCACGGCCTCCAGGCCCACTGCGCCGGTTCCGGCGTAAAGGTCCAAAAAAGAGCTGTCGGATATTATCGGGGCCAGGATGTCAAAAAGCGCCCGGCGGACCAGACCGGTGGTGGGTCGGAGCGTTTTTTCGCCTGGTTTGCGTTTGACGGGCGTAAGCGGACTGCGCCCGCCGAAGCAAGTGTTTTGCGTAGGCGGGAAGAAAAGGCGGCGTCCTTTGAAGCGTCCGGCGAAAATATACATAGATTTCATTGTTTAGCAGAGCTAACACTCTGCGGCTACAATATCAATAATTGGTTTGTAGCGGCAAAGCAAAGCTTTGCCTAATTTGTTAGGTTCGGAAGCGGTGGGGGGACTTCTTTTCCCAGGCGATGACGATGGCGGAGGCGACGAAGATGGAAGAGTAGGTTCCGGTGATGAAGCCGACCAGCAGGACGAAGGAAAAGTTATTCAGGACCGGGCCGCCCCAGATGAAGAGGCAGAGCGTTACCATGAGAGTTGTCAGGCCGGTAATGGCGGTCCGAGGGAGCGTTTCATTGATGGAACGGTTGAAGATGGCTGTCGGGTCTTCTATTTTGTGCAGGCCCCGGAGATTTTCCCGAATGCGGTCAAAGATGACGACCGTATCGTTTACGGAATAACCCAGGATGGTCAGAAAAGCCGCAACAACCAGACCGTTCACCTGTCGTCCGGTTATAGCCATGAAGGCCAGGGCGATCAGGAGGTCGTGGATAATGGAAATGATTGCCGCGACCGCAAAGCGGAATTCAAAACGGGCCGCGATGTAAATCAGGATGCCGGCCAGGGCGACCAGGCAGCCCAGGATAGTCTGTTTTCGTATCGTTTTGCCCATCGTCGGGCTTATCTGCTCTTCGCCGAGCACTTCAACCGTCTGGTTGGGGAACGCCTCTTTGATGATCGGGATGATTTCGCCGCCGCCCTTCTTGGTTTTGATGATAATTCTGGCGCCTTGCTCGCCGACTTTCTGGAGCGCGACATCAGAATAACCGCGGCCAATCAGGAGGGTTCGTATTTCTCCGACATCAATTGCTTGGCTGAATTGCAACTGTGTGAGATAACCTCCGGTAAAATCTTCGGAAAGGAGATTGGGTCCGCGCCAGAAGGTTACGAGCAAGCCGCCAATCGTAATAAAGAGCGAAAGGGTGAAAAAGATGCCCCGCTTGCCCATGAAGTCAATTTTGGGTATTCGGTAGAATATATTCATAGTGTAAGTTACATCACAGAATTGTAGGGGCTTGATTTATCAAGCCCGCGGGCGCCATGAATGGCGCCCCTACTATCCAATCCTCAGTTTCTTGATTGGGAACTTGCTTAAAGCAAAGTCGTAAATTAACCGGGTTACCAGCACTGCGGTAAAGAGATTCGCCAGGATACCGATGGTCAGGGTCAGGCCGAAACCCTTTACTGAACCGCGGCCGAAGATGAAGAGGGAGATAGCCGCAATTATGGTGGTAACGTTGGAATCAATAATGACTACCATAGCCCGTTCGTAACCCCGGTCCAGGGCGGCCCGGATGGTCTTGCCCCCGCGTAATTCTTCCCGGATACGCTCAAAGATAAGGACATTGGCGTCCACTGCCATCCCGATAGTCAGGGCGATACCGGCGATGCCGGGCAGGGTTAAGGTAGAGCGGAAGTAAGACAGAACTCCCAAAAGAATGAGAATATTAAGGGCCAGGGCGAAGTTAGCTATCAGGCCGCCGGCGGTATAATAGACAACCATAAAAGTCGTTACCAGAATTGCGCCCAACAGACACGCTTTGATACCGTTGTTGATAGAGTCCTTTCCCAGGCTTGGACCGACCACGGTCCGGTCAATGACTTCAATCTTGGCCGGCAGAGCGCCTGCTTGCAGCACCAAAGCCAAATCGTTGGCTTCCTGGGTGGTGAAACGTCCGGAGATTTGAGCCCTTCCGGAGGGGATTCTTTCTTTGATGACCGGCGCAGACTGTACGATTCCGTCCAGCACGATGGCCAGTCGTTTGTTTACATTAACGGTGGTTACGTCGGCAAATTTTTTGGCGCCTTCGGAATTCAGTTCCAGGTCAACGACCGGGAGCGCGCCCTGGCTGTAACTCAGGCGGGCGTTGCTTAAATCCTGACCGGTTAACAGCGCTTGTGCTTGCACCAGGAACGGCGTGTTGGGCCGGGAAATTCCCTTAGCGTCCTTTTCGTATTCGTAAATCAGCTGGTAACCCTCGGGAACTTTGCCTTCCATGGCCGACCTTAGAAGTTCCGGATTGTCTTCCACCAGTTTGAATTCAAGGAAGGCGGTCTTTCCCAGAATTTCCAGGGCTCTTTCCGGGTTTTCAATTCCGGGCATCTGGACCATAATCCGGTCCTGTCCGACTTTCTGCAAGAGCGGTTCGGCTATACCCAGGGAGTCCACCCGGTTCCGGATGACTTCCATCGTGCGGTCGGTCAGGTCGGTGATGGAAACGTTGGATAGTTCTGCGGCCGGCTGGACCTGGAGGACTAACTGCATACCGCCTTTCAGGTCAAGGCCCAGTTTCACTTTTTGCTGAGGGGGCCAGAATGCCCAAAAACAGAGGCCGGCGACCACCAGAACTCCCAAAGCCCGAGCGTAAATCGTTTTCATTTTAATTTTCTATAAAAACAACTGCGGTTTCCAGTGTGGCAGGCCATGCCCTTCTGTTTTACCCGGTAAAGAACCGCATCCTGGTCGCAATCAACTAATACTTCCTGTACTTCCTGCGTGTTGCCGCTGGTTTCGCCTTTCAGCCAGAGTTTTTGGCGGGAACGGGAGAAATAGTGGGCTTTTCCGGTTTGCAGCGTCAGGCGCAGTGCTTCTTTGTCGGCGTAGGCCAGCATCAGGACTTCTCCGCTTTCATCCTGTGTTACCACCGGAACCAGACCCCGTTCGTTAAACTTTATCTCCTGTTGGTCCACCCAATCCATAATTCTTGAAATTATAACTTAATTTTGGCCGTCGCGTCAAAAAAAGGCGCAGCCGCCGGGTAGAGTTTTTGGAAAATTTCGTATACCTGATTATAAATTTTGCTCTCTTTTTTGTTCGGGCGGAAAACCTCTTTTGTCCGCACCATCCGACGGCAGGCTTCCGGCACGCTTTTGAAATAGTTGACGCCGGCCGCGGCCAGGATGGCCGAACCCAGCGCGGTGGTGTCCGGATTTTCGGTCCGCACCAGTTCTTTTCTAAAAATATCGGCCATTATTTGGCACCAGAGGTCAGAACGGGCTCCGCCGCCGGAGACGCGCACCTGGCGAATCGGCAAGCCCAGCTCTTTCATAATTTCCATTCCGTCCCGCAGGCCGAAAGTTACACCCTCCAGGACTGCCCGGATGAAATGGGGTTTGGTGTGCCGGCCGGTGGCGCCGAAGAAGACGGCCCGGGCCAGCGGGTTGGCGTGAGGTGTGCGCTCGCCGGTCAGGTAGGGCAGGAAGAGCAGGCCTTCGGAGCCAACGGAAATTTTTGCGGCGGCCGCGGTCATTATTTCGTAAGGGTCTTTATGTTTAATTTTTGCTTCGGATATTTCTTCCCGGCAGAAATTATCCCGGAACCAGCGCAGGGAACCGCCGGAAGAAAGGCTTACGGCCATCAGGTGCCACGTTCCGGGGACCGCGTGGCACATCGTGTGAATCCGGCCCGCGGAATCTTTTAAGACCTTATCGGAAAAAGCGAAGACCACGCCGGAAGTTCCCAGAGTGGCTGAAATTATGCCCTGGGAGACAACCCCGTTTCCGCACCCGCTGGCCGCCTGGTCGCCTGCGCCGGCAGCCACTGGCAGCCCTTCCGGAAGTCCGGTGAGTCCGGCTGCTTCCACGGTAACCTTTCCGGTGATATCCGGGGATTCAAAGACCGGGGCCAGCCAATCCTGTTTGATTTGAAGTTTCTGCAGGATTTCCGGAGACCACTTCCTAATTTCAACGTCAAAGAGACTCGTTCCGGAGTTGTCGGTTACCTCTGAGGCAAATTCTCCGGTTAATTTATAGCGAAGGTAGTCTTTGGGCAGGAGGATTTTGGCAATCTTTCGGTAGGCGCCGGGTTCATTCTTGCGCAGCCACAAGATTTTGGGCGCGGTGAATCCGGTAAAGACCGGATTGCCGGTAATTTGATTTATCCTCTTTTTGCCAACCAGTCTTTCAATCTCTTTTACTTCTGCGCCGGTCCGCTGGTCGCACCAGAGGATTGCCGGCCGCAGGACTTTGCCTTCCCGGTCAAGGAAGACCGAGCCGTGCATCTGTCCGGTCAGGCCAATTGATAGCAGGTTTCCCCGGAGTTTTTGCCGGCCGGAAATCAGCCGCAGCGCCTTAACCGCGGCGCTCCACCAGTCCGCTGGATTTTGCTCCAGCCACAAGGGCCTCGGCGCAAGGAGCGGATACTCCTCGGTTGCCTGGTCAATAACTTTTCCGGTTTCATCTACCAGCAAGGCCTTTAAGCCGGTTGTGCCGACGTCAATTCCCAAAAAGAGCGTTTTTTTCATTGCTAAATTTCCCTAAATATTATATCATATTAAATTAATATGGTCATTGCGAGCGTAGTTTGCGCGGCAATCTCGCAGTGGAATTTGTAGGGGAGGGGTTTCACCCCCTCCCGAACCCGGAGGTTTTCATGCTTATTATCGGCGAACGCATCAACGCAACCCGCAAAAAGATTGCCGAAGCCCTGAGGGCAAAGGACAAGGCGTTTATCCAGAAAGAGGCGCGCATTCAGATGGAAGCCGGCGCCGGTTATCTTGACCTTAACGCCGGTCTTGGTTCCGGGGACGAGTCCGAAGGTCTGCGCTGGTTGGTGGAGACGGTTCAGGAAGCCGGCTATACTGATATTTGTCTGGACAGCGCCAACTCCGCTGTTTTAAAAACCTGTCTGCCCCTGGTCAAGGGGAAAGTTATGATTAATTCCATCAACGCGGAGAAATCCAAGTTGGAGGCAATGCTCCCGCTCTTTGAAGGTTATACCGGCAAGGTCGTCGGCCTGACCATGGACGACCGGGGCATTCCCGGCGATGTGGCCACCCGGGTGGAGATTGCGGAGAAGCTCGTGAGCGGGCTTGTCGCCCGGAAAGTGAAGGTTGAGGATATTTATCTTGACCCGCTGGCTCAGCCGGTGGCGACCGACCCGAATAACGGCCGGATTTTCCTGGAAGCAATCGTAGCTATCAAGCAGGCGATTCCCGGTGTCAAAACAACCTGCGGGCTCTCCAATGTTTCTTTCGGACTTCCGGAGCGGAGGATGCTCAACCGGTATTTTCTGGCGTTAGCAATCGGGTGCGGACTTGATTCCGCCTTAATCGACCCGACCGACGCCGGAATGATTGCCGCC
This sequence comes from Candidatus Omnitrophota bacterium, assembly GCA_018829455.1. Classification (GTDB taxonomy): domain Bacteria; phylum Ratteibacteria; class UBA8468; order MWAK01; family MWAK01; genus JAHJUB01. Next base: position 1,988 of record JAHJUB010000087.1, on the reverse strand, counting down.
GCTCTTTCCGCGGAGGGGCTGATGGGCCTTGACCAATTCTGCATCGGGTATCTGACCGCCTTCCGCGCCGGTAAGATTAAAGCCTAATTGTCATTGCGAGCGCAGTTTGCGTGGCAATCTCGTTTTGATTTTACCGTTTACTGTTCACTGTTGTTTCGGGGCGTAGCGCAGCCTGGCAGTGTCAGGCTGAAGGGATGAGAGAAGGGGCGAAGCCCTTTCTCGTATTAGTTTTGGGGTTGGAAGATTAGGGAAGGGAATCCCCCTTCCCTAAAAGCGTAGCCCCGAAACCCAGAAGCGAAAAAATTCATCCGTTTCATTTTGAAGTTGGCCAACGGAAAAGAGATAATTTAGAGTAGTTTAGTTTCGGGGCGTAGCGCAGCCTGGTAGCGCACCTGAATGGGGTTCAGGTGGTCGCTGGTTCGAATCCAGTCGCCCCGACAAACTCTTGAAAGCTTATATATAAGGATTAAATCTTTTCCTGTCTGCATTCCCCCGATTCGAACCTTAAAAATTCCTTCTCGAAGGTAGAATATTTGAGATTAAACGCCTTTCTTCGGACAAGGGAATTTTTGGATAGTTCTGAATAATGTTGCGGTATAATTCCCACATATTTGAACGGCGGAAAAGGAACGAACGTAATTTCTAACGATTATGGCGACCAAGAATAGGTTGGGGGTAGTTATCCGAAATGCCTGAGGGCTATGATGAAAGTTGCAAGAAATTATTGATTTCTGCCGTAATTACACCGGTACTGCCACTCTTCCGACAACAAAACCGGAATCTTTAGGAACTTTCAGGTGTTCCTCCTTCATTCCTTCAAGGTGAACTTCTATTGCCTCCTCAACATTCTTCATCGCTTCTTCAATCGTTTCACCCTGGGAGTAGCAACCGGGAAGAACCGGAACGTCAACCCAATATCCACCTTCTTCTGCTTCGTGGAAAATCACTGTGTATTCCATGTTTGCTCCTTATAGGAGTTCTAAAAATTGAGATTCGGTGAGGCCTGCTTTTCGCAGGGCGTCCTTTAGCAACCCAATCTTCAACTCTTTTGTTACCGGAATTGTTATTAATTGACCATTTGCCATCTTGATGTTAACGTGGCTTCCTTTGGTGGACTTTTTTATGCCTCCTGCCCGCAGGAAGGCTTTTACGGCTGCCCCTCCTTTGATGCCTCTAAGTTGCTTGCCACCCATGTCAACATTTTACTCTGATTATGACTTTTTGTAAAACACAGGGGGTGTTTGACCTTCTCCCCGAAAACTGTTTTGTACCACCCGCAAGTTTAATCTTTGGCTTCTGCTATTGCAATCAGCGCTTGGGCAAAATCGGCGTAAATGCGCCAATCCCGGTTTTCGTTGGCGTCGGCCAGGGTGTACTTCGTTCTTTACAAGGCCTGGGAAGCCGGGATATAATCAAGGAAACGGCGCCGGAAGTAAAAGAGCGCGAAAGATTAAGGCAGGAAAAGGAATCAGGGTAGGAAGTGTTCAGAGTTCACCGTCACAGGAGTGTTCAGAATTGGATCGCCAAAAAGTGTTCAATATTCAACCGCCAACCACAGGAGGGGAAATACAGTTGTCAGGTATTAAAAAAAGAATAAAAACTGTCTATCTCCTTCCGGAACGAAAACCACTAAATTTCCGGCAAAAAGAAAAAACTTTTATTACGAGATTACCAACGAAACCACCCGATAAGAGTGACTCGGTTTTGGTAATAAAGTTTTCAACGATAAAAAACTGAGGTACATGTTAAGAGAAAACCGGAAAGTGGTAATGAAGATATCTTCAGGGAAGACATCAAGACCATTGATACACAACGGTCTTTGAATTTAGTAAAGGGAACGATAATATAAAATAGATGTGCGGTGTGATGTCAAGTGACAAAAGGACAGATCACCCCTAAGCAAGTTTCGTCCAATTTTTAAAGGTTAAAGAACAAAGCTTGTTAAAACAACCTGCTCTTTGAAAACTTAAACTTTTTCGCAAGGGGCC
>JAHJUB010000212.1 GCA_018829455.1 Candidatus Omnitrophota bacterium | reverse complement strand
TCAAGCCTATCGGGCTCAATATGGATTTAACTCTATCTTTCTTCTGCCTTTAAATTTATATGGGCCGAAAGATAATTTTAATCCCAGGAGCTCCCATGTTATTCCAGCTTTGATAAAAAAGTTTATAGAGGCAATAAATAGAGGTGATGATGAAGTAGTAGTTTGGGGGACAGGAAAACCTACCCGAGGTTTCTTATATGTAGAAGATGCGGCAGAGGGGATATCACTGGCAGCAGAAAGATATAACAAAAGTGAACCAGTAAATTTAGGTTCTGATTTAGAGATATCTATCAAGGATTTAGCTGAGTTAATTGGTAGATTAACTGGGTTTAAAGGAGAGATAATCTGGGATAAGAGCAAACCTGATGGACAACCCAGAAGGAAATTAGATACTACGAGAGCAGATAAGGAATTTGGCTTTAAGGCAAGGATGGATTTTGAGGAAGGATTGAAGAGGACAATTGAATGGTATAGAAATAATAAAATTGAATATTCTTTGTAATAATTATGAAGAATATTTAAGGATAGCTTGTTTAAGTTACTCATTTGAATTTTTTATAATATTATCAATTAAATATCTATTTTAATTTAATATCTTATTCGAATTATACGAGGAGCAAATTATGAAAGGAATAATCTTAGCCGGTGGTTCGGGAAGCAGGCTCAATCCCTTAACTAAAGTAATATGCAAGCAGTTAATTCCAGTTTATGATAAACCGATGATCTATTATCCTTTATCTACTTTGATGCTAGCGGGGGTTAGAGATATTTTAATCATTTCGACTCCTCAGGATTTACCTAAATTTATGGAGCTTTTTGAAGATGGCGGGAAGATTGGTTTAAATATTTCCTATCAAGAACAACCCAAGCCAGAGGGTATTGCCCAGGCCTTTATTATTGGAGAGGATTTTATTGGGAAGGATTCAGTATGTTTAATACTGGGTGATAATATATTTTATGGTCATAGCCTTTCTATTACATTACAGAGAATGGCAAATCTAAAAAGTGGAGCCTATATCTTTGGTTATTGGGTTTCCAACCCTCAAAGGTATGGGGTAGTTGAATTTAATGAGAATAACGAGGTTATAAGTATTAAAGAAAAACCAAAATATTCTAAATCAAATTATGCGGTTCCTGGACTTTATTTCTATGATAATGAGGTTATTGATATTGCCAGGAGTCTGAAGCCCTCGGCGAGAGGTGAGCTGGAGATAACCGATGTAAATTTAGCTTATTTAAAGAAAGGGAATCTTAAGGTAGAGCTTTTGGGACGGGGTTATGCCTGGTTAGATACCGGTACACCGGATAGTCTTATGGATGCCTCTAATTATATTGCTACCATTGAAAGACGACAGGGATTAAAGATTGGTTGTATTGAAGAAGTAGCCTATCGGATGGGTTATATTAAACAGGATCAACTAAAAAAAATAATCAATCAATCGCCGGAAAATGATTACAAAAAATATTTAAAAGTGATTTTGAATGAAAAGATAAAATGAAATGAGGGTTATATGAATTTTAAAAAAGGTGATATTGAAGGAGTTCTTATCAAAAAATTAACCAAATATACGGATGAAAGAGGTTATTTAGTCGAAACATTTCGGGAAGATACCCTTCCTGATAGATTGAAACCGGCAATGAGCTATGTGTCTTTTACCAAACCCGGAGCAGCCCGTGGACCTCATGAACATCTCAAGCAAACTGATGTATTTTGTTTTATCGGACCGGGAAGTTTTAAGATAAAACTCTGGGATAATCGAAAAAATTGTAAAACTTACGGTAGTTTTATGGAAATCATCGGCGGTAGAGATAACCCTATTTTAATCATAATTCCTCCGGGTATCGTTCATGGTTATAAGAATATATCCGAAGAACTGGGTATGGTAATTAATTATCCGGATAAGTTATATAAAGGTTGGCATAAGAAGGAAGAAGTGGATGAGATTAGACATGAAGATGCAGAAGATGAATTTTATTTAGACTTTATTAGCAAGGATGAATAATTGATGATCTGGCTTATCGGAAATAAAGGAATGTTGGGACAAGATGTGGAAAAGTTATTAAAAAGAAAAAGATTATCTTATTTAGCCAGTGATAAAGAAGTAGATATAAAGAATTATCAAATATTAAAGGAGTTTACAAAAGATATAAAGATAGAATGGATAATCAATTGTACAGGATATACTGATGTAGATAAAGCAGAAAAAGAAATTGAAAAAGCGTTTCTAATAAATCGGGATGGAGTGAGAAATATTTCAAAAATAGCTTTAGAAAAACAGGCTAAATTGGTTCATATCTCTACAGATTATGTCTTTAATGGAGAAAAAAATAAGCATTTATCCTATACGGAAGATGATAAAACTGAGCCAATCAACCTATATGGGAAAAGCAAGTTGGCAGGAGAAAAAGAGACCAAGGAGACTTTTAAAAAATATTTTATTATTAGAACTGCCTGGCTTTATGGAAGGGGCGGAAAAAATTTCGTCTCTACTATGTTAAAACTATTTAAGGAAAAAGAAGAGATAAAAGTGGTCTCTGACCAGTGGGGGTCTCCAACTTATACTGTTGATTTAGCTGAGGTTATTTTAAAGATGATTAATAATGATTCTGATAAATTTGGTATATATCATTTTACCAATGAAGGGGTTACCAATTGGTATGAATTTGCCAGAGAGATTTACAGAAAATCAAAAAAATTAGGAATAATTGATTCTAATAAGGAAGTAGGAATAAGAGGTATAGAAACGAAAGAATATCCTACTCCTGCTCAAAGACCGAAATGGTCATTGTTAAGCAAAGAAAAAATAAAGAGGGAATTAAATTTAGATATTAGAAATTGGGAAGGAGCTCTGGAAGATTTTTTAACTACTTTATCATTACAAACAAAGTGAAGCAATCTTAAAAAAAATAAGTAAAAGAGATTCTTATATTCTAAGGGCATACCCGTGGTGCTTTTTTCACTTTCGAGCTTGACTCAACATTCTTCGGGTTAATAGGGAGGACGATTTACGATGAAAAGAAGATTAGAGAATATTTTA
>JAHJUB010000175.1 GCA_018829455.1 Candidatus Omnitrophota bacterium | reverse complement strand
TCATCCGAGAGCTAGGAGCCTCAGATGCCTGGGTTGGCATGAATACCACTGTGGCCAACGCGGCTGTCATTGTCGGCCACATGCTCTGGCGGCGCTGGATTCGCGCGCTTGGAAACAGGCGCGCTCTGACTATTGCTGCCCCGCTGGGAGCCTGCTACGCTTTTCTGGTGAGCCTCTTCCCAAACCTTACAGCTATTCTGGCATGGGGCGCGTGTGTCAATCTGATCGACCCTGGCATAAACCTCAGTCACTTCAACATCTTGCTTAAGCTTGCCCCCGATGACCACCGTACGAGTTACCTTGCCATGTTCTCTACGGTCATGAACGTTGGTGCCTTCATTCTTCCCATGCTGGGGCTTGCGCTAGCCAACATCCTGGGCATCCGCACTGTTCTACTGATCGGGGGCGGGATCCGACTGGTGGGAGCTATCTTGTTCTACGTCCATCCAGCCCGGGTGCAGGAGACCGAGATCCGATAGTTCGTCCATACTGCCTAAGTCGATCCGTGCGAATCTGCGTCCAGTTAATGGGTTGCTCGCCTACGGAGCAAGGGCGACGTTGGAAGTCGCCAACCGAAAACCGATGTGACGGTAGTGGTAGCGGGGGGTGCCTGCGCTGCGGTAGGCACAGCGGACGACCTGCAGGTCGTAATCATACGAGCCGCCACGCAGCTTCGTGGCATGAAGAAACCCGGTATCCTGGGGATACCGGGTTTCTCAGCTTCGCGCGAGATCAGTCGTATCCGGTCGGAGATCACCCGCCGGGCGGCTCCTTGCCCCTCATGATCACCGGCAGGAATACGCAATGGGTGGTCACGCCGCCAAAGAGTACCTCCGACACCTCGCCTTCGCGTACTTCGACGGTGAAGCTGTTGGACGTGGTTGACGTGTAGCCCGGCGGGTCGGTCTCAAGGACGGTGTATTCGCCGACGGTGAGCTCGAACGAGCATAGGCCAGTGGCGTCCGTGGTGCAGGTCGAGCGGGGATCCCCCGCGTCATCACAGGAACCGAAACACGGAGCCAACCGGCTGCCGCTGCCTGCCGCCTGCGTTCTGCACGTGCCAACACGTCGGTCATCACAACCTGCTTCCGAAAGTCTGAGTATTGGTTACTCGCGGTGAGTGGGCTAGCATGTACATCTCGGCGTTCTACTCATGCGAAGCATGAACCACAGAGCAAACCAGGTGTGAATCACAGAATACACGCGCTAGTCCTGCAGGTCAATCGCGAAGCTCGCCAGGTCTGTATGCTCTGTGACTGGTTGTCGTGCGTTCGATACCACTGTAGTGAAATGGTAAGCAGAGTTCAAAAGATGTCTGTGCCTATCGTTCTTCACTTATCCCCATCTCTGTGTGCGTACTGCAGTAGGGCCTCTCGAGCTTGTGCCAGATTGGGCAAGTGGTTCGTCAGCTCGATGGGGAGCCCCAGATCATCGGCCAAAGTCTGGACCAGGTGAAGAAGTAGCGGGGAACCGACTAAGAGTCTCGATGGTACGGCCTTCATCGTTTCAATCTGCTGCAGCACACTGGCCGGAACCAGGTTCCACGTCTGCTGCGGGGTCTCTTCTGCCTCGAATAACTTGTAAGCAAGAATCAAGCCACTCGCCCGATCCACGGATAGCAGCATGTACGGCATGTAGGGGCGGGTGCCTTTCCCCTGAATACACACAGGTGATACAAAGAGATCCATCTCTACAACTCGCTGGTCCCGTGGCAGCAGCTTCACAGCTTCAAGTTCCGCCACGCTGACGGAGTTGGGAATCGGATCAGGCTCTACCGGTGGCACCGTTACGATCTGGTCTTCCCACACGAGGTCTCCCTTTTCCTTTCGGGGTACTCGCACGAGGTAGGTATCCCCATCTCCAGGTGTCAGTAATTCGGGGTCTTGCTTGAATCGAAGAGCCACATCAACGGCTTGCTCCAGCGCGCGGGTCAGGAAGCGGGCTTCCTGCGCTTCAAGATCCCAAGGGAGGAAGCCTGGGCGATAGCTGCGAAACAGAGGCCAAACCTGATGCCCACGGAACTTGAGACTCAGTTTCTTGATCACTTTGATGTCTCTCTTCGTCAGCTCGTCCCGATCTTCGAAAGAGGCCTGTAGATGATTAGGCAGAGTGGATAGCTCCAGGGAAGGTTCCGCAGTCCCCTCCTCTAATTCCCAGAACGCTTGCAGCCCTTTGACTCCCAGGTACAACGCCAGCGCCAGGTGCTCTCCCAGCAGCCCCATGATGCTCACGAAGCCCAACTCCTCTGTCTCGGGGTTCTGGATCCCGAAGACGTCGGTTTCCTCCATCCACTCCCAGGGCGCGAGGTCCTTGAAGACAATTGAGGCCTGGTAAAGACGTTTCCACTCATCGAACGTAGGTGCTGATTCGGACATAATGGTCCTCCAAGTCAATGATCGATAGATTGCGTAATTCGCTACCTCTGCACGGCATTGGGTCGTCGTGCTGAACCCAGTCTAGGGTTTCCGCGTGCGTTCGGCTCGACGCATG
>JAHJUB010000185.1 GCA_018829455.1 Candidatus Omnitrophota bacterium | reverse complement strand
GCCACCCATTCATCGATCAGGATCAGGCAAGGCCCATATTCCGTGAACAGTTCGCGCAACACGTCCCCCGGGCTGGTTGCTTTCTCGTCGTCAGCCTGGATACGGGCAAAAGCCTTTTTGCCGCCCAGCTGCCAAGCCAGTTCTCCCCACAGCGTTCGCACTACGGTACCGTCAGGTTTGGTGGAGGGATTACCGGGCGATATTTTATTGCCAACCAACACCACGCGGCGGACGGGCGGCACCTTCGATGCCCCAGCCTCCTGCATGACCGCATCGATGTCTGATAGCTCCGTGGGCGCGATGCCGGAAAAGAGGTGATAGAGCGCAAGCATGGAGTGTGTTTTGCCACCGCCGAAGTTGGTCTGAAGCTGCACCACCGGATCGCCGCCTTGACCGGCGAGGCGATGCACCGCACCGACAAGCATCCCCTTCAGGCTTTCGGTGAGATAAGTGCGGCGGAAGAACTCGACCGGGTCCCGATACTCGTCCGTTCCCTCTCCCAGATGCACCTGCCATAAGTCGGCGGCAAACTCGGCGTGTTGGTAGCGGCCGCTGGCAACATCCCTGTGTGGTGTAACCACCTCGCGCCAGGGCTTGAGATGATCCGCCGCCGTGCTCTCGATGGCTGTACCTGCAGTCTTTCGCTTCTCACCTCGTACCTGCTCGTCAAAACGCAGGCGCAAGAGTTCCATCTTCATCTTCTCTATTTCATCAGCTTGCGGCGCTGAAACGGCAGCCAGGAGCCGTGCCGCCGAGTCGAGTGCGCGATAGGTATCGTCGCCGGAGAAGGTCTGCTGGTGTGCCCATTTGTTGCGGTGTTCGCGCAGTTCGCTGACCAGGTTCCGTTCGGTGTGCCCGAGGGTCAGGCGGAAAACATTGTTCCAGGATTCCCACATGAGCCTCAGCAGGACACCCGCATCCCACTGCTCCATCGGCTTGTTCGCGTTCAGGCGGTCATCGCCTATAAATCGGTTGGCCTCGGTCTCGGCGCGATCTTTATACACGTTTGTAAACTCTCGCTGGACGAAGGGTCCGAGCCCGCTTTTTAGAAGCTCCAAAGCCTTTCCGGCACGTTCGTAGTTGGTGATGGCCATGGGTTACTCCTTTTTTTCATCAAACATTGCTGTTTGTCTTGGGCGTGACCTGCCGCTTTCGCGTGCCAGGCGGCTGATTTCGGGCCAGCTTTGCACCAGGCTGTTGTAGGAAAGTGCCTCTGCCACACGCTTCTTACGTTCGCATAGGTTATAGAGCCGGTAGGCCAGATCGCGGGCAGTCTCGGCTTTTGACCCTAGCTTGACGACGAGTGCGGCTGCGGCACCTTCACCGCCAGATTCCAGCACGCGGATGAGATGGTGCACCCCTTCCCATGCTGTCAGTCGTTTATCCGTCTCCGGGTCCCAGTCGGCGGGTAGCTCATCGGGGCTAAGCAGACGTACCTTGCCGCCCTTGGACGCCAGGATGCCCGCTTCCACCATGCCGTCGACACTGGTGTTCTTTGCCTTGGAGAGGGTCTCGGCTACGCCGTACTCGCCCTCGGCGAAGCCCGATTGCTCAAACCACGATAGCGCATAACGAGTGTCGGCATCAAAGTCGCCCTCCTGCTCAGCTAGTGCCTCGTCGAGGGTTTGGTTGATGAGCGCCAGTGCGTCACGCACAGAAAGCGGTTTGCCCTCGGCGTCGAGTACCTTGGCGTATCGTGTGTAGGCCGCCATTCCCGGTCCGATGGATGCTTGCGCCAGATCCACCGGGGCGATATTGCCGCGCTGGAGGTGGGTAAGCGACACGGGCAGTTCGTTTTTGAGTGCAGTGATGAACTCACGGCGCGTTGCGATGGGGGCATCGGTTGGTCGTTTTCGGCAGACGAGAATAATGCTAGAAGCCAGCATGTTTCGTCCGATCCCCGAGACCTTATTCACAAGCTCGGTTCGCATCGGCCAAGTGCCGGTGACGGCGAAACCTGCTTTTATCACAGCATCGAGAAAAGTCTCCCAGCCGGTGCTGGCGATGCCAGCGTCGCTCTTGCTCTCGGCCTGCTTGAAGGCATAGTAGATGGTAACTGGGAAAGCCGGATGTGGCTTTTCTGCCAGTCGGTGCATTGCCTGGGTCATGCCGTCGAGGAAAAACGCCTCAGCCTTTTGCTTGCTGCCGTGACGATAGGGCGTTGCGACAAGCTCCTCGGCTTTGGGGACGGCGACCGTAGCAAAGAGATCAGGGTAGACCGGTTTCAGCGAGCGGCGCAACCAGACGTAAAAGAAGTCAGAGAGGTCAGCATAACCTATATTGTCGTAGTAAGGTGGATCAGTGGAGACGATTTTGTCTGAGCATGTAGATTGGCTTTTGGCATCCTCTTGGATGGATTTACCATTGAGCGTAGACGGGAGAACATCGATTACCCGAACTACTTGCTTGAGGCTGCTGGAGTAGCTACCGGTCGATTCGGAAATAATATTGGCTTCCGCATAGTCCCAAACCATAGGAATTGCCTGTCGGCCAAATGTGTTTCTCATTGTCTGGCCACCAGAAATCCACGAACAAATAGTCGAACTGTAGTCCGTGCTCTTATCCAATCCACACGCCAAATACACCCCGACCGCATCGGCATACGCCGTAGCGTCGGTGCCGTCGTTGCGGAGGGGCTTGCCGTCGTCGGGCAGGCCCGTGGAAATTGCGTCGTGCTTCACCAGCTCGCGTGCCTCCTGCACCATGTCGGAGAACGTCGTCAGCGCCACAAGCTGGCGGGGGGTAAAGAGGTCGCCATAGATGTCGAATCCATAGAGCGAGACGTTCACGCGGCACTTTCCATAAAGCGGCGTTTCAGGCTTCCACATGGGTTTCGCCTGGCGCGCAACGGCCTCCATTTCTCCGGTTGGTGGCAGGTAGACCCGTCCACGCTCGCCCTCTGCTACAATCGCCATGAGCCGCGTACCCATACGCCCAGCCATACCCTCGCTACGGATGTGGTTGTAGTCTACCGGTGTCCCAGACATCAGGCAGAGGAATGCGTTTCGCTTGC
>JAHJUB010000244.1 GCA_018829455.1 Candidatus Omnitrophota bacterium | reverse complement strand
GGAGAATCAAAAGTGGGTCCGCCGCGCAAATACTACCGCCTGACTGAGACGGGGCGCGAATTGCTGCGCCGTTTCATCGAACGCAATATCCTGGTTTTCGAACATCCCGCGGTGGCAGAACGCATCCATAAGATTGTGCAAAACGGAGGCGAAAATGGAAACTGAACAACTCCCCCAAAAACTTGAAGACCAGAAGCCAAAAGATAAAAAGAGAAACCGTTGGTGGCTCTATCTCTTTACGGGCCTGATTATTGGGATAGCGTATTGGCACTATCTCAACGGAACAGCCATGTTTTTCAATGATGTTTTCGTTAATGTAGGTCACATGCTTGGGGAAGCATGGCAGATATGGCTCCTGCTTCCTGTGACGCTCCTTGCTTACTTCGGCGTCTGGCTCATTCCAGCGATATTCGTCGCAGTTTATGAGTCGCGCCACTCCAAAACTCCATATCTATCTGCTTTGGCGGTCGCAATGGTTGGAGTGAGTGGAGTCTTGGGATATTACGTGAACCATGTTGCGATATATCGAACATTTAATCTGTTCGACTTCAATTGGGTAGCTGTTGGTGTGATAGGCGGCGGATTCGTAGGATATGTTACCAATTTGCTGTACTCACGTTGGATGAAAAAGAAAGACCATCCATTGAACGTCGAGCAGCTCGAAACAACACTCCATCTATGGGAAAAGGGGCTGTACATTGCATGGGGCGCGGGGCTGATGCTCCTGCTGATGGCGCTCTTGCAAATGCACCGAATGTACAAGAGCGAGGTCTGGGAATGGTACATCGCCTGGCTCATCCTTGAGGCGTTGGTCGCTCCCCCCGGCTTCTTCATCCTCTTCCTGCCTCGCTGGCGGCGAATCCCCCTGCGCGAGCGGATGGATACCGCCTATGGTTATTTTGCCGTCGCGTGGCTGGGGCTTTTCGCCTTTGGCGTGCAAACTGGCAGTGACCCGCGCAACTGGGATTACGGCATCATGACGATCGCCTCGCTGATCATTGTTGGAATTGGACTTCTCATCGCGCTCACCTACTGGTTGCTCCGCCGCGTGGAAATGAGGGAGGAAGCGTTCCCGTAATCCAGCAGGAATGCCCGAATTGCTCGCTGTAGGATGGATTTTTATCCGCGATTCACAGACATCCGAGGTATCCAAGACTTCGGATGTCTGCCTTTGTAATACAATCCCTGCCACGCCTGTATAATCTTATAGACCCCCTCGCGGAGGATACCTTGCCGTCAACCCAGCCTGACCTTACTCAAGCCTTCGACCGATACTACCCCTCCATCTTCCGCTACTTTCGTTATCGCGGTGCAGATGCCGATGCCGCCAACGATCTGGCGGCGTCGGTGTTTGAACGCGCACTGACTCATCTCCATCAGTACGATCCACATAAAGCGCAAATCCAGACCTGGTTGTTTGCCATTGCACGCAACCTTTCCATCAACCATTGGAAAACCGAGAAAGAGACCCTTCCACTCGACGATGACCTGCCCAGCCGCGATGATCCGCCGTTGGAAGAGATCGTTATCCTCACGCAAGACAAAGAACAAATCCTGCTGGCGCTCCAATCGCTCGATGACCGCAGCCGTGAAATTCTTGCTTTCAAATTCGGCGGCCCGCTCACCAATCGCGAAATTGCCGAACTGACCGGCCTCACCGAAGGCAATGTTGGGATCATCCTGTACCGTTCTCTCATGAAATTACGAACCTTGCTGGCGGTATTCCAGCCGGAGGCGCGCCATGACCGCTAACCTGGAACAATTCACCTGTGAACTTGACGGACTGCTCGGACTTCGCCCCGCTCCCGTCACCGCCACCGACCCTGCACTTCAAACCGCAACCGTTTTGCTGGCTCCGCACATCGAAGCCGAATCCACGCCCCCGGCTGACCTCCGCGCCCGCTGGATTTCTCGTACCCAACTTCCACTATCAACAGAAAAGAAATCCATTATGCAAACCTTACGCGCCAAACCCGCGTTGCTCTTCCTCGTCATCCTGCTCGCCCTCACCCTGCTGACGGGCGTTGCGTATGCCATCGGCAAATCGCTCGGCT
>JAHJUB010000195.1 GCA_018829455.1 Candidatus Omnitrophota bacterium | reverse complement strand
CTATCTTCCCAGAACATGGTGGCTAGTTTCCCGCGAGATATGGGAGCCTGAGCTTCCAATGCCACGTAGAAGAGTAGCGCCATGGCTTTCTGGGACGTCAGCGCGATAGGCTGGCCGGCGTACTCGATTCGTGGAGCTCCTAGGAGATAGAGCTTCAGGGTTGGCATTTCTTTCCTCTCCGATCTTACCGAGAGATCAATGATCATGCGTATTATACCACAAATGAGCAGATGATCGAGGCGAGCGTCGGGAGGTAGCAATTTGGTGTCTGAGAGAGTGGAAGAGGAGCGCGAGGGTTCTACTGCGGGGTGATGGACTTTATGGAGATAAGTCATGTTGCGCTATCTCCTCGGAGATGGTATAATGCGAGGCGTGGGGTTAGCATTGAGCCCCACTTTTTACAAAAGGCGCAGAGGAGGTTCTATGGACAACAGGTCTACAGAGGGGATGGATTGCCCGAACTGTGGCGTTTACAACCCTGCTGGCCGGGCTGTATGCTGGCGATGCGACCGGGAATTGCCGAAGCCCAAAGAACAGAAGCGACGGAAACCATTCTGGAGTGGACAGTCTTGGGTGTATATATTGATGGCTGTCTTGATTCTCTTCTCCCTGCTGCAGCTTTGCGGCTTGCCCAGTGTACCGGGTGGGGATGAATCTGGATCCCTGCGTTTCTTTTTCTGTGAAGCAGATAGTTTGGTGAACCTGCTGCTGGTTATGTGACGACAGGGTCAGGGGTTGGCACTAGCTTCGTTGACTTGGTGTCTACGAATTTCTTGCTAACAATAAGCTGAGTTAGCTAGTCGATGAGCTTGTTCAGTGGTTAGCTATCAGTGCTTCGATGGCAAGGACGTCGATTGCGCGGAAGTTCTCTATCCATAGATTAGCATCCGGCAGCTCTGCCGGCATATAGCCGGTGGTGACGGCAACACAACTCATGTTTGCGGCGACAGCAGCACTCACTCCGCTGGGGCTGTCTTCAAAGACCACGCACCGACCTGGACGGACACCCAGCTTCTTCGCGGCCAAGAGAAATATCTACGGATGTTTGTGAACCTGTTGCCTTTACTGTTACAATCGCGTAGGTGGTTAGTAATGCTAATGCTCCCCGCCTCTGCAATTGTGGAGCACCCACGAGGAAATGAATGCGGCGATACTTACCAGTAGTGATTGCACTACTAAGCCTCTTGAATCTCGCTTTTCGACCGGCTGTTTTGACCGAGTCCGATTTCGCGCGCTATCAGGTCTCGCCTTACCAGATAGAGCAAATGGTGCCTCGTCCCATGCCAGAACTCAGTGCCAAAGCGGCGCTGCTGATGGATGGGACTTCGGGAACGGTTCTGTATGCCAAGAGTGAACATGATCGTCTGGCCCCAGCTAGCACGACGAAGATGGTTACGGCATTGGTGGCTGTGCAAGGGGCTAACCTGGGAGATCATGTTGCTATCATGCAAAGCGATCTCTCAGTAGGCTCGTGCATGGGCCTGTCGGTTGGCGAGGAGCCAACCATGGAGGAACTTCTGTACGCTTTGCTCTTAGTGTCGGACAACGCGGTGGCGGTGACCATCGCGCGGCATGTTGCCGGATCAGAGAAGACCTTCGTGGGTCTTATGAACCAGTGGGTTACGGAGCATGGGCTCCAAGACACACACTTCTCCAACCCCCAGGGCTTCGATGAGACGATGCATTTCTCGAGTGCCTACGACCTGGCTATCATTGGGCGTCAATTGATTCAGAGTCGAATTCTGACCTCGATTGTGGCCACCAAGGAACAGTGGGCTGCGTCGCGCCTGTTGGAGAATACTAACGAGCTATTGGGCACGTATGCTGGTGCCAACGGTGTGAAAACTGGCACAACAGATGCCGCTGGCCAGTGCCTGGTGGCTTCGGCGAAGCGGGACGGGGGATGGGTTGTGGCGGTGGTGTTGGGCAGTCAGGATCGGTATGCTGATGCTCGAGCTTTGCTAGATTACTACTTCACCGGATACTTTCAGACATCGTTGAGTCTGGAACCCTCTCCGTTGGCTAGAATTCAGATAGAGGGAGGAGAGTGGCGTCCTCTGGTTGTGCGAGATGATGCGCAGGTTCTCTTGACTCGATGGCAGGTGGGATATTTACGCAGTTTCCTTTGGATTGATACGGCGAACCTATCTCCGGGCTTGGGAGAGGCAGTTGGACGGGTAACGTATGATCTGTTCGGTCAGACTGTTGCAGAACTCCCTGTCTACATAGGGGGCTACTAGGATGGATCGTCTGTCGAAAGTGCTCGCGAACAGGGGGATTGCATCACGGCGGAGATGCGAAGAGCTGATCGAAGCCGGGCACGCG
>JAHJUB010000231.1 GCA_018829455.1 Candidatus Omnitrophota bacterium | reverse complement strand
CTGGGGCTAAAGATCATCCGGGAAGGAACCAGGCAAGGGAGTAGAAATCACAAGATTGTCCTTGATTTGATTGAAAGAGGCGGAGTGATCAGAAAAACAGAAGACATAGAGTTACTCAAGGAAGAATATGCCCGGATTCTCAAACTTGCCCAGAGCAAATCACTCTGGGAAAGGACCACGGCTTACATAGGGTACAGGTTTCATAAAGATCGGTTAATGGACAAAAGGGACAGCTTTATTGCCAAAACAATCAATGGGACCCTGAAGGAGGAAGAAACGGGGATTCTTTTTATTGGGGCTTTTCATGATGTGTTTTCTCACCTTGCCAGGGATATTGAAGTCAAAGAAGTCAAGAGTCGTGAAAAAGTGAGGGACTACTTTAAGATGCTCATCTCCGGAGGGAAGGGAGAGAAGTTTTATGAACTCGCAGGGCATTTGATAGAAAGTCCGACGTCCAATAACGAGTGACCCCGGTGGAATATGCTTCGCCCCGGATAAATATGCTGTGCATTTAACAGGGCAGGTAAATGGCCAATGACTAAAGAAGGACAATACATATACGCCATTGTGGCTGCCAACGAAGAAAGGGGCTTCGGACAAAAAGGCATCGGTGACCGGGAGGACGAGGTGCATACAGTCTGCTACCAGGACATTGGGGCCGTTGTCAGCCCTTCTCCCATTGTGAAATACTCCGTTACCAGGGTCAATACTATGGTGCACCAGAAAGTCATGGAAGAGGGCATGAAATACTATCCCTTGCTGCCTGTCAGGTTTGGCACCATCGGTGAGAGGGCCGACCTTATCAAAGAAAAGGTTTTAAAGGCCAGACATGACGAGTTTAAGGATCTGTTAAGGTATGTAGAAGATAAGATAGAACTCGGCCTTAAGGCACTTTGGACGAATAAAGAAGCTGTCTTCCGGGAGATTGTCGACGAAAACAAGGATATCAGGCTCTTGAGAGATCGACTCATTTCAAAAGGGCTCAGGGCGCAACGAGATGATCAGATCCGATTGGGCGAGATGGTGAAAAAGGCCCTGGATGCTAAGAAAGGGCGGGAGGAAAAGGCTATTCTCAAGTTTTTTAAAGGTCTCTGGGTGGAGCACAAAGCAAACAACGTTATGGGCGACCAGATGATTACGAACTGCGCCTTCCTGGTCCAAAAGGATCAAGAAAAGGCATTCGACGAGGCCGTGGATAAACTGACAGCAAAGCATGACGGCAGGATGAAATTAAAATATGTGGGACCGGTGCCTCCCTGCAATTTCGTTGAGATTGTGGTGAAATGGTAGGGGATAGTGGGCAGTGGATAGTGGGAAGTGGTCAGTGAACGGACAACGGTGAACGTATTATGGCTCTTATAATAGATGACATACTGCTTTCGCCTCTGAAGTTTACGATCTGGATCGCGAAAAAGCTAAAGGAATCAGCTTATCAGGAGTTGACCGACGAGTCCAGAGTTCATGAAGAACTTTTAAATCTTCAGATGCGGTATGAGGTAGGTGAAGTAAGCGAAGAGACCTATGAAAAAGAAGAAGAAAAGTTGATGGAGCGGTTAGAAGCAATCAGGAAAATGAAGGAGGAGGAAATATAACTATGCCCATGATAGCAGAAGGAAAAGGCGCATTTCGGTGCCCAAGGTGTGGAGAGATAACTTCTGGTGCCATGAACAGTTGCCCCCAATGTGGGCAGAGATTGAACATTGAATGTCCAGACTGCGGGCAGACCTGGCGTCATATCTATGAATATAAATTTTGTCCCAATTGCGGGAAGAGAGTTAGGGAACTGTCTTCTGGAGCATTGTAGGCAGGGAAATTCGATTTCGGATTCCAAACATCATAAAAGGAGGTAAATAAAAATGGCTTTAAGCATGGGAGAAGTAATCCAGAAGGTACGGTCGGATCTACATAGCCTCACCGGTTTAGATGTTTCCTCGACCGTGAGGGTAGCCAGAGATGCTGAAGGGTGGCTGGTGAGCATGGAGGTCATTGAAAAGCACTCGATTCCGGACGGTATGGATGTCCTGGCCACCTACGAAACCAAACTGGATTCTGACGGAAATATGCTGGAATTTAAGCGCATCAAAATGCGCAAGCGAATTGATATGGAAGAACCCGAGGAATAGTTTAAGGAACGAGCGTCCAACACATAAAAAATGTGAGGTGTGAGGTGCAAAATACCCCTTACTCCTCACCCCTTACTCTT
>JAHJUB010000230.1 GCA_018829455.1 Candidatus Omnitrophota bacterium | reverse complement strand
CTCGCCGCCGGAGAGCTCGGTGGGCTTGTGTCGGGCGCGATCAGACAAGCCGACTTGTGCCAGAAGTTCCTTCGCTCGCCGGGAATCGCCATGCCCGGTGGCGTAGTAGCGCGGTATCTGCACGTTGTGAAAGGCCGAGTGCTGTGTCAGCAGACTGTAGTTCTGAAAGACGAAACCTATGTCGTCACCACGCAGCTTGGACAACTGCCGGTCGTTGTAGGTCGATACGTCACGATCCCGCAGATGATAGGTTCCCTCGGTGGGCAAGTCCAGGCAGCCGATGACGTTCATGAGAGTAGTTTTCCCCGAGCCCGACGCGCCAACGATGGCGGTCAACTCACCGGGCCAGATGGTGAGGTCCACACCGCGGAGAGCAGGGACTTCCACCTTGCCCATCTGGTAGACCTTGCTCACGTTGTCTAGTTGGATGATCGGATCGCTACTCTTGTTGTCCATCATGACTAACACCTCAGATGGGCAGACACGCCGGTCTGCCCCTACACCACGGACGCGGATATCCTAAAGCCCACGTCGTTATTCCAATTTATGACTGCGCTGAAAAAAGGGGGGATTCACCGCAGAGCACGCAGAGTCCGCGGAGGTTTTATGACGTTTTACTAGGTTTTCTCTGCGGCCTCAGCGTTCTCGGCGGTTAGGGAGTGCTTTTTTCAGACGAGTTATATATGCCTCAGAGCCTCCGTCGGCTGCAACCGAGCCGCGCGCCAGGCCGGGTAGATACCGGAGAGCACGCCGACGGTCGAGGAAATGGCGATTGCGATAGTGATGATGTCCGCTGTCACCACGACCATACCCTTCATCTCCTCGATCAGGTTGCCAACGATCTGAGACCCCAGGACTCCAAGTCCGAAACCTATGAGACCACCTACCAACGAAAGCAGCAGCGCCTCCGACAGGAATTGCACCAGGATATCCGCCTGCCTTGCGCCCATGGCTCGTCTCACCCCGATTTCAGCCGTTCGCTCACTGACGCTCACCAACATGATATTCATCAACCCGATGCTACCCACCAGGAGCGAGATGCCGGCAATCAGCGATAGGACCAGGGTCATGATGTTGATGATCTGGGCCTGTTCTTCCATGTACGCCAGGGTATCGCGCACCTGAAAATCCTCCGGTGTGCCCGGTTCGATCCCACGTCTGACCGCCAGGATCGTGTTGATCTGAGCCACAGCGTACTGACGCTCCTCCGACACACGGGAGTCCACCCTGGCAGCGATGAAGTCCACCCCGCTGCCGGCCTCCTGTTTCATGCGAACCCGCACCGTGCGCAGAGGCAATATCAGCGAGTTTCCGGTAGGGCCCCAACTCGGGCCTTTGGCTGCCAGTACGCCAATGATAGTGTAGTTCTGCGGCACGTTCTGGTAGGAAATGTGGATGATTTCGCCCACCGGATCAACTTCAGCACCGAATACCCCCTTGGCCATCTCCTCATCTATGACCACGACCGGTGCCGCCTCAGCGTTATCGAAAGCCGTCACGAACCGCCCATACTTCATCTCGCGCTTAAACACATACAGGTATTCGGGCGTCACTCCCATGATGCTACCGGAGGGCATACGCTCTCCTTTGTAGATCGCCGGAGCATAGATCTCAACCTGGGGGGACAGGCCATTCACCGTGGTAGCCAGCCTGCCAAGCGCTTCCACGTCGGCCTCTTCGAGCTGCGGCTGGCGTTGGGGCTGCATCATTCCCCCACCTTCTTTGACGTCGCGGACTACTTCCCCCCCTGGCCCAATGTACTCCACCATGACGGGCTCCATGTATCGCCCCATCATCCCACCAGGCCGCACCTCGATGGTCCCGCTGGTCATGTCCTCGAGCTGCTGCGTGGTGAAACGCTTCATGCCATTGCCCAGGGAGACGATCACGATCACGGCCGCCACGCCGATGATAACGCCCAGAATCGTTAATGCCGAGCGCACTTTACTCGTCTTCAAGCCCAGGAGGCCGAACCAGATATTGACGACGCGTATCATCAGTACATACCTCCCGGGTACATGCCACTGGGGTGAGGAGATCTCAATTGAACGTAGACGATCTCCCCCTCTTCGAGCCCCTCCAACACCTCTACGGTTACGCCGTCGCCAACGCCGGTCTTGATCTGGCGACTGCTCATCTCCTCTCCCCCCACGACGCTCACAAAGGTACCTTCCCGGCTCTCCCAAATGGCTGCTGCGGGGATCACCAGCACGTTCTCCTTATGGCCCACCGGGATGCTGATGTTAGCCGCAAAGCCATCTTTCAGAGGCAGTTCTCCGGCGTCGAAGGTTACGTTCACCTGGTAATAAGTGATGCCACCCTCATACCTGCCATAGTTGGGGATCTCTCCTAACCGACCGGTCAACCTCGTTTCCGGATCCAGGGCATCGAAGGTGAGCGTTACTTCCTGACCCGCTTTGATCTTCAGCACGTCCAGTTCACTCACATTGGCCACCACCTGAAAGGCCGAGTAATCCGCCACGGTGAGCATTTCCGCGCCAAGCTGTGCCATCGCCTCGGGCACGGCCTTCACTTCCAGCACCATCCCATCGAAGGGGGACACCAGGCGTCCCTCGGCCAGGGCTGCTTCAGCATCACGTACCTGGCCTTCCAACTTGAGCACCAGCGCTTGAGCCTTGGCCAGATCAACAGAGTCCGTGCCCTCATCCGGGGAAGCCAGCCTATCTTCTAGGTCCATGACCTTAGCTTGTGCCAGGCTCTCAGCAGCCTCTAGCTTGGCACGTTCCACTGCATGCTCGCCTAGTGCGATCCCTTGGTCCAACCTATCCAAAGTGCGTTGTGCCTCAACGACGCGCCGTTCCGCGTCCCGCAATTGCGTCTCGTGGGTCAACCTGGCACTCTCCAGGGTCTGCCCCCGTGCCAACATCTCGTTGCGAAGCAGCCACTCGGTATCTCGATCCTGCTCGCTGGGATTCTCGATGAGCACGTAGGGACCGTGCTCGACCTCAGCCTGGTTGTAGAGCCACAGGAACCGATCGATCTCCTTCTGATAGGATCGATCCTCCCGCAACGCTTCCAGGTCAGCCCGGGCACTGGCCAACTCATCCGCTGCTTGCGCGCGCCGCTCCTCCGGCGTGTCCTTGCCTTCGTCGAACGCTTTCAGTGCCCGTGTGGCAGCTTCCAGCGTGGCTTGTGCTCTGCTCAACTCCACCTGGAGTGCGTACTCCAAGGTGGAGTCCGAGGCGCTCAGGTCATCCAGGGCCTGCTGTGCCTCCTGCAATTCCCCACGCGCCGTGGCCAGGTCTCGTTCCAGGGCAGCCATATCCAACTCCACCAGCACTTGCCCTTTTGTAACCGGCATGCCGGTTTCCGCGTTGACCAAGACGATGCGCTCGCTGGCCTTGCGGAAGGCGAGGCTTTCCACTCTCATCGGTGCGACCCGGCCAAAGGCGAGGACCGCATCGGTGACCGTACCCCGTTTCACGGGAACTTGCTCCACCT
>JAHJUB010000007.1 GCA_018829455.1 Candidatus Omnitrophota bacterium | reverse complement strand
TGCAGTGTTCCGACCAGGTCTGGGCAATCATTTCCAGTTCAATGTCCGTGGGATTGCGTCCCAATCGGCTGAAATGGGCCTGGACAACCTCCATCTCCTCCTGACTTAACGCCAGCAGATACTTCCGGCTGATTTCAACCAGGGCTGCCGGCTTCTTCCCGATGATTGCTATTTCGCGTATCATTTTTTACAATTTTAGAAAAGCGTGGGCAAAAAAAACCGCGTCATCCAGCAAATTTCGTACGGAAGCATATTCGTTAGGCTGGTGAGCCGTTCCGTCCACCTTGCTCCAGACCACCGCCGGGTATCCGGCTTGCCGGACAAAAGAAGCGCAGGTGCCCCAGCCCACCCCTCTTGTTTTTGGCCGAACCTTCAAAACATCCCGGACCAATTTCACCATATCCTGAATCAAAGGATTTTTCGGGTCGGTAACGGTTGCTTCTTCCTTCTGGACGACCTTAATGGTAATTTTCACCTTCCGCTCTTTTTCAACCCTCTTTTTCATTCCGTTCAAATAAACCAAAACCTCGGAAATAGAGTAACGGGGTAAAATACGGCAATCGACAAAAAAAGTATCCGTACCGGGGATCGTATTTATGTTCCCGACGTTCTCCAGCCGGCGGGTGGGTTCAAAAGAGGAAGCCGGCGGCTGAAACCGTTGGTCCCTCTGTCCGAACTTTTGCCGGATTTCTCCAAACCGGCTGATTAGGATGGAAGCGGCCTCCATGGCATTGATGCCCTTGTCCGACATGCTGGCGTGGCTTTGCCGGCCAATCGTATTAACCTGGAGCCAGAGCAGCGATTTTTCTGCAAATTCAACCAGCGACCCGTCCGAACTACCGCCGTCCGGGACCAAAAAAAGGTCGCCCTTCTTAAAAAGACCGCGGGAAACAAGATACTTCATCCCATAAGCGCTGATTGTTTCCTCGTCGGTAACAACCGCCACGCAAATCTCTCTTTCCGGCATCAACCCGCGATTTTTCAAGGCCTTGACTGCAAACAGGGAGGCGATGAGGTCCTGGCCGTTATCTTCCGTTCCCCGTCCGTATATCCGGCCCTTCTTTAATTCGGGTTTAAACGGGTCGCTCTGCCAAAGATTTAAGTCCCCGGGAGGAACAACATCCAGGTGGGTAATGACCCATAACCGGCCGGAACGGATATTCTTCCCCTTTAATTTGGCAACTATGTTTGGTCTGGGACCCAAAGGACTGGGGGCATCGTAACGAAGGATTTCGTCAAAACCGATTTCCCGGCAGATTCGCTCCACAAAATCGGCCTTCCTTTTTTCGTCTCCGCCGACGGAAATAGGACTGACCGCCGGGATACTGACCAGGCTCATCAGCGCGGCAACCATTTCCTTCTTCATTCCGGAAATTGCGGAAGTTATTTTTGCTTTCATTAGTTTTTCCTCCCCCCTGGCGGGGGAGGCGAGGTAGGGGGGGTGACGTCGCCTTTATTTGCATTACGCCACCAATTTCCCTGCCAGCCGGGCAATGCGGCCGCCCAGCGCCAGGCACTGTTTTTTCGCTCTGGCGTCCGGTTCGTTAATCGCCACCGGTCCGTAATGGTCGCCGGAATAAGCGCCCTGGATAACCATCCCGTGAATGAGCATCGCCTCCAGAATACTTAAGATGGTCGTTTCGTTTCCGCCGCCGATGTTAGCCGCGGAACTGAAAGCGCCGCCGACCTTACCTTCTAATTTCCCGTGGAACTTTACGCTCTCGTCCAAAAGTTTCTTCACTTCCCAGGCAAGCGTTCCGTAATAGGTGGGCGAACCGATGATTATGCCGTCGTAATTAAGCAGTTCCTCCGGCTTGACCCTGGCAACCTCTTTCAGGTCAACCTCGGCGCCTTCATTCTTCGTTCCCTGCGCCACCATCTCCGCCATTATCCTGGTATTCCCGCTCCGGGAGTAATACACCACCAGTATTTTAGCCATTTTTCACCTCTTATTTATTGAAATTCGTGCATAACAGTGTCCCGCGTGGTCATTGCGAGCGGTGTTTGCGAAGCAATCTCGCGTCAACGCCCTTCAAACTTCTTTAAAAGTTTATCAATTTCCGCGCTAAACTTACCGGCCTTGCCAATAGCCCTGGAACCGAAGATAAACATTCGGTATTCTTCCGGGTCAAGAAACTGAACCAGGGTCTTCTTGATGAACTTCCCCGCATCCGCGGAACCTGTCCGTCCCATACACCTTATATTTTAGCACTCGGCCCCGCCAAAATCAACGCATCTGAGTAAATTGCCATTGCCTGCGGATTGTAAACAGGAATCCATTAAAATACCGTTATGCAAAAATGGGGTGAGGAAGTTATTTGGAAGACAACTTACGGTATCTAAATCCAAAAGCATTAGGACATTAGGAACGGAGACTTCAACAAAATTTCGTCATTACTTCAATCGTTTAAGGAGATCAATGCCGCGTGTTTTGTTTATTAACGCATTCAATTGTTTTCTATCTCCGCTTCAATTTCGGATTTAAAGTTCCGATAAGTTTTTTCTCGTAGGGATTTGAAGAATAGGTCGTAACTTTCCGGGGAAAGGAATTTAAAATAATACTGTTGTTCCTTCTGTGACTTGTTAATTAGGCCAAAATGGTCTCGGGCATATCGGAGTTTTGCCTTGTTCTCATCCGAAACATCATCATCCATTTTGATTTCTACCACAATAATATCATTACCTAATTTAATGAAAAAATCGGGGTTAAAACTTCCCTGCTTGGGATGTTCTCCCTTACGCCAAGAATATTCAATTCTATAGAAGCCTACATCAAGAGATTTAATCCAGGCGTCTATGGATTTGGCGGTTTGTTCAGTAACTAGTCCTTTAATAAATTTTCGTTCAGGACCATAGGAAGCCAGAATTACATTAAGGGGGGTCTTAAAATTGTATGCATTGTCAACTTTTACCAATGCTGATTTCGGCAAGCTTTCATCGCCTTCAAGTTCTTTCAGCAGTTTTATATCCGCCGTCTCACCAAGAATTAAGGAATATTCATCCCAAAATACCGAACCGTCGCGATGGAGCGCCCCCACACCCAACTTATTCTTATTTATCTTTCTGGTACTAATTCTGTATGGTTTCTTTGATTTAGGCACAATTCTTGGAAATATGCTGCTCTTTCGTTTAATAACACCGAACGCCTGCAGTGTTTTTTGACGATTTTCCTCGTTGAGCATGTCTGTTTTATCTTCATTTTTTTCCAACGATTGGCATATTATTTTTGAAATTTTGGCCCTGGGCCATTCTTGGCTGTAATTGGTGCCTGCTTCAGAATCAAAAACGGATAAACGATTGAAAACATCGTTGGCCACCTCTTTTATCGGACACATTTTGTGTGTAATAGAATACTCCCTTTTTTCTCTTTTCCAAGTTATTGCCGTTTCATATTCAGT
>JAHJUB010000224.1 GCA_018829455.1 Candidatus Omnitrophota bacterium | reverse complement strand
TATACACATTGTCCTCGGGAAGATTCCAGTAACCCTTAAAAACCATAGGTCCCTTCATTGTAATCTCGCCCACCTGGCCCGCAGGCACACGCTGGTCGTAATCATCCACAAGCCTTACGTCGGCCAGAGGCAGAGTTCTGCCGGCTGAACCCGGCCGATCATTATAAGGGCTAAAGGTCGCCAGACAGGATGTCTCTGTCTGGCCGTAGAGCACATAAAAAGTGCCGCCGGTCAATTTTTGATATTTTTCAATGGTCTCGGGTGTTTCTAAACCGGCCACAGCCCTTAACGAGCTGATATCTATCCCTGTTTTTTCATGTTGTTCAAGTATAGAGGAGAGGATAGGAGGAAATTCTATGAGAACAGAAACCTTTTTCTCAGCAATAAGCTCCACTGCCTTTGCCGCATCAAACTTGCTCACATTGACATTCAGGGCGCCTGCGTGAAATGTTGATGTTGCCAGGAAGAGCCCGCCCACATGAAAAAGGGGAAGCACATTAAGATGGACATCCTGAGATCCAAGATTGCAAACATAGTCTACTTGCATATCCGCACACAGGACATTGCCGTGACTCAACAAAGCTCCCCTGGGACTGCCGGCAACGGCTGCCGTATGGATAATGACGAAACCGTCGTCAGTGGAGACCTCTGCTTCCTGGAAATCACCCTGGTTATCCATCAAGGAACCAAAGTCTGAAAATTTTCCGCCACCCGGCCCCAGGTTGAAATATTTTTCAACAGATTGAAGCTTATCCTTCAGTCCCTCGACGGTTTCCTGAAAGTCTTTGTCCACAAACAGCAGTTTGGGTTCACAATCATTCAGATTGTATCCCACCTCGTCAGCAGAAAGCCTCCAGTTAATGGGCAGCATAATAGCGCCGAGGGCAGCAGCCGCACCATAGAGCAGAAAATATTCAAGGCTGTTCTTTCCCAGGGCCCCAATGCGGTCTCCCTTTTTGACCCCCGCCTTCTGAAGACCAAAGGCCAGGCGATCCGCCTTTTCCTTGTATTGTGAAAAGGTCAGGGTCCGGTTATCATCCACCTCAAACCATGCGACTTTTTCTTTAAACGAGACGGCATTACGATTTATGAGATCATAAAAAGTGAAATCATAGAGTCCCATAAGAATAACCTCCGCTTTATTGTATAGAATTTAATTATTGACTTCATCACAGCATCAGCTCCAAAGGTGACGGTTCCGCATTTTTGAGCTACCAACCATGCCATTCCCGTTCCCACTTATTCGGCCAACGCTTTTTAATGTCAACCCGTTCGACTTCTTGAAACTTACCGTCCTTCCACTCCTGGATAAGACAACTGGATGTAGGTCTGTGATCGTTATGGGAAAAGGTAACAGGTGATGCGCTTAGGCCAATGTCAAAACCCCTCATGGTCTCAAAGCCTTTTTTTATGATCCCCGGACCGGTCAGACCGCCTGCTTTATCAGCCCGCTTCATAGCCTCCCAGAGCATGAGGGCATTGCACCATGCCTGTACCGTGCGGATAAGCCTTTTGTTCTGAGGCACGTCAGGATTGTACTTTTTAGCCATGGCAACAACTATATCCATGTTCTTGTAAGACTGTCCATAAAAGGCGCAGGGAGTGGCGCCCATTACAGTCAGGGCATTCTTGGCATTCATTGCATCCCCGGCCAGGCGAGGCAGGTTCTCATCAAAACCCCAGATGTTGACGATATGATCGGCCCTAAGCCCCAATCCGTAAGCATCCCGGATCGTGGCCGAGACAGACATAGTGGTGTTGCCGTGCCAAAGCAGATCAGGTTTGAATTTTTTCAAGGCCATGACCTGGCTCTTTGCGTCCAGGGCAGTCATTGACACGTCCTGATCAGGTCCAGTTTCAAATCCCAAAAGTTTGGCCTGGTCCTTCAAGGCCCTAATCGGTGCACTGGCGTAAGGTGATCCAAAATTGTAACAGCAGGCAAGCCTAGGCTTTCTCTTGCCATACTCAGTCCTTGTGGGCCATTTATTATCAAACCAGGCCGTGATGCAAGATCTGGCGTGGGTTGAGTAATCTGACGAAAAGAAAAGGTTATATCTTGTCCTAACCGTATCCGTTAGGTGGGCCGAATAGGATGCTGATACATAGGGAATTTTGTCTTTATTAACGGTGGGCGAAAGGGCCTCGGTATCTCCGGTCCCCCATCCCGCGATAGCCAGAACCCCAAGCCTTTTTAGGACTTTGTATTTTGTGATAGCCTCAGGGATACTGTAGCTGTAATCAAACCAGATGTATTTAATCTTTTTCCCGTTAACTCCTCCTTGTTCATTAATGAATTTAAAAGCTTCATCCATACCAAGTGCATAATCTTTGCCTACATCAGAAGTGGCACCGGTGGTGTCCATAAGGCCACCGATCGGGATTACCCGCATGTCACGGGATGCAGCGAATAGATGGGAGGTGTTGACCAAAATCGAGGTTAGGACGGCAAGGAAAATATAAGCGTAAATCCTTCGCAAAGTAAGATCCAAATAATGTACACAATTCACTAAACATCGGGGGCAGGCCTTGATCCGCCGAAAGTTCCCCTTCGGCGAATCAAATGTTAACCCTGACCCCTTCTCTTAACTAAAGGGCACTCTGTCAGACAACTAGGGTGCGGTCATACCCTTATATGGCATGACCTTGGTGACACCGTCAGCCTTAAAGGTGAAGTTTCCGTCATTAATCATAATGGGGAAGGCCATATCACCAATCGTGGTCCACCATTTTTCCATGGCACCCCAGGGATCCATCCCTTTGGCCTTGAGCTGGTGGCCACTTACCGCCCCAAGGATGAGCAAGGCTGACCGAGTGGTGATCAGGGTTGTTGCCCTGAGCTGATTTGTCTTACCAGCCGGGATCCACTGGGTCTCATAGCCATTGACAGTAATCAGTTCAAAGCCTTCAAATGCAACGGTAAATGTGTATCCATCCAGCAAAACGGGGTATGGATTGGTATTAGTGATATTGAAGGTAATGGCAATTGGCAAGGGCGCACCATGATCCCCTGCCTCACCCTTAGTCGGCTCTATTTTCCCAGAATAGTACCAGTATCCGTCAAACTGGGGCACCTCAATTCCTTCAAGGGCGATTTCCGGGGCCTTGAAATTAGCCGCGGTGGGTTTTACCTGCATACCGGCACAGGAAGCAAGAATCACACCCAGGCCGAAAATCAGCACGGTCATCAAAACCATTTTTTTATTCATAGTAGAACCTCCGTTTATAAAATCTTTTAAGGTTTTATTATGTTAACCATCTCTTTCTTCTCTTGTAATGTTTTACCTCTGCAAAACTCTTTGTTTTCCCTTTTTCAGAGAGTCCGAGGTAAAAGTCCTTTATATCTTCATTTTCCTTTAGTTTCTCAGACGTATCATCCATTACGATTCGCCCGGTTTCCATTACATATGCATACGGGGCCACATTCAGGGCCAGTTTCACATTCTGCTCCACCAAAAGAATGGAAATCCTCTCCTCTTTATTGAGCTTTGTGAGGATATTAAAGATTTCATGTATGAGCATAGGGGCCAGGCCCATTGATGGCTCATCCAAAAGTACCAGCTTAGGCTCTGTCATCAGGGCCCTGCCCACTACTGCCATCTGCTGCTCTCCCCCGCTCACAAATCCTGCAACCTCATTCCGTTTCTCAAGGAGCCTGGGGAAATAATGGTAGACCAGATCTAATCCGTCCTTGACCGTCCCTGTTTTTCTTAAATGTGCCCCAACCTTGAGGTTCTCCTCAACCGTGAGGTGTTCAAAGACCCTGCGGCCCTCAATGACCTGGATAATACCCATCTTGGCAATCTCCACCGCAGTCTTTTTGTGTATCATCACACCTTCAAACTCGATGGC
>JAHJUB010000209.1 GCA_018829455.1 Candidatus Omnitrophota bacterium | reverse complement strand
AATGCCCGATCCGGAAGCCTCATAAGCCTCTAAATCCGGTGGTCCAAACAATTAAAAAGAACTGTCCGGATTGGATTGGAATCACTGTCCGAAATGAATCGGAATCGGTGTCCGGAATGGATCGGAATCACTGTCCGAAAATTATTGGAATGGGTGTCCGGAATGGATCGGAATACGCAGGTATGGCCTATTTCTCGTTGGCCTTCGTACCTGCCTTGACAGGACACGGTGTTTCATTAACATCAGAAACATGATAAGATCTTTGCTCAATGAGAAATAGCCTCAAAATAATTCCATTCCTGATAGCTTTTGTCTTAGCTCTCCCATTTTGGGCTTTCGCCGGTCAATTCAAAATCACACGAGTTTGCGATGGTGACACAATCAAAGCCGAAGGTCATGACATTGAAATCACGGTCAGACTTGTCGGGATAGATGCCCCTGAAACATCCAAAAAAAAGAGAGAGCCGGGTCAGCCATACAGTCAACAGGCTAAAAAGTATCTTGCAGACTTGGTATTGAACAAGACCGTTGATATCAAAGGATATGACCTTGAGGGATATAATCGGATATTGGGGGTCATTTCCCATGATGGAAAGAATATCAATCTTGAGATGGTCAAAGTGGGCCTGGCCGAGGTATACCGGGGAAAACCACCAAGGGACCTTGCGATGGAGCCCTATTTAGAGGCTGAAAAACGAGCAAGGGAAGCTAAAACCGATATGTGGTCCCTGGGTGATAAATACATAAGCCCGAAAGAATGGCGTAAGAGATGAATCAACAACCTGATAAATTGACCTGGTTGGCCGAAAAAGTCTTTTCTGCATTTCGACAAGAATGTACGGGTCTTAAACTCTATATCCTGGATTGTGGTTGTATCTATTAACAGAGAGTATTCGGGGATGGTGAGCTTGACCCGCAAATAGGCATTTACCGGGATGCTGATAATGGCCCTTGTGAGGTTTGCATATTGCAAGAAGAGAGTTGGGAAAATAGGTTGTTTGAGGCAAGTGTCGTTTATAAGTAAAGGCTTTGGGCTCTGTATTAAGATCTTGCTTGCTTTGTTGTGGAAGACAAGTTCCGGTATCGCGTGCGTCTGCAAGATAATTTTTTAATGCATAAATCCGTATACCCAATTTAAAATTTCTACAAAGTTTTACAGTTTTATTAAATTATAGCTTGACTTATAATATCTAATTGAGCAGAATCTTTACAATCTATTAAAAATCACTTTATAATTTATTGTCTATCGTTGTTAGCTGCCTATCTCGCTCTATAACAGAATTAATGCATTTAATGAGTAACGGGTTGAAATGCTAAAACGTTTTATGGATTATCTCCAGGGCATTGCTGCGTCACTGAGTGCCAGTCTTATTTATCTCCACTATAAAGATAATGGAATTGATCTCTTTCAGGCGGGAGTCCTAAACAAAATATTATCTCCTGCCATAGGATTAAGGCTTTTATTGCTTGCCATTGTCATGTTTTTCGTTTTTCTTTTCTGTAAAAGTTCTTTAAAGATCTTACTGATTGGCATATTGCCTTATGCAGCCAACCAAAGATATTATGTAACACCTTCAAAAAGAAACTCGAAACGCTTGGCAGATAGTTTCCGAAACTATATACAACTATCTGATTATATTGACATTATTATGATTAGTGGTGAAAGTTTTTATGATAAACCAAGCAAGGCCAATAAATCTATTAAAGAAGCTTTGCTTGAAAAGGTCGCTAGCAATAAACCCATAGACTTGAAGCTCTATCTATTAGACCCAGAAAGCCTATTTTTGGAAGAGAGAGCACAGGAACGGTGGGGAAATAAGAAAAAAAAAATAAAGGAGTACATAAATAACCACAAAAAATATGTTGATATGTTGATGCATGAATTCGGAAAACATAGGGTTTTTTTTTACGATTGTATGCCCGTTTTTCAAATCATGAGATTTTGTCATTATATTTTTGTCGCTAATTATGTGCCTTTTTCTGCTGGACGCGATACCACACTAAAAGGATATTTAAAACGGGGACAAGAAAAGGGCTTGTTTGCCAAATTGTGGCCTATTCTTAGCCGTCAAGTTATAGACACCTATCGAAATGATTATGATGTTTATATTAAGTATATT
>JAHJUB010000086.1 GCA_018829455.1 Candidatus Omnitrophota bacterium | reverse complement strand
CGAAAATAAAAATGAACTTAATAGGACGCAGATTACCGCAGATAACCGCCGATACAGATTAAAGATTATTTTAGAGAATTACTAAAGAATTACTCTAAAAGAATTATCATTAAGAATTATCCGGTTGTTTCTGCGTTCATCTGCGTCCCAATAATCTTTATGAATATTTTCAAAAGAGTCCAGGTTATTTTTTTGTTTTTCGGTTTCATTCTTTTTTTCGCGGTTGCCGCGCAATCCTCGGTTACGGAAGACGTTGCCTATTTTTCTTCCCTGGCGTCCCGGGTGCCTGGTCATTCGGGAAATAAGGCGGCCGCCGATTACATTGAGGCGCGGTTCCGGTCGCTTGGTTTGCAGAAAATAAAGAGAGAAGGTTATTTTGTAACCGTGCCGGTGGAAGAGTCTTCTACCCTGGAGTATCAGGGAAGGAAGATAAAAATTTCGGCTCTCTGGCCTAATCACGTGCGCACTTCCACTCTGCCGCCGGAGGGAATTACCGGAACCCTGATTTACGGCGGGGACGGTTCCCTGGTCAATTATTCGGGAAATGACCTGAAAGGCGCGGTTGTCCTGTTAGATTTTAACTGCGGATTCCGCTGGCTGGACGCCGGTCTGTTAGGCGCCCAGGCGGTTATTTTCATTGCGCCGGAAGATACGACCTTTTTTGAAGCCCGGCGGAAGTTCCTGAGTATGCCGCTGGATTTGCCCCGGTTTTACGTCAGCCGGGAAGATGCGGATTTTCTGCTTTCCAGTTTAAGGCGGACCCGAAACATCAAGACCGTCGCGCCGACGCCGGCAAAGATTTTATGCCGGCAGAATTGGCAGAAAGCGCCGACCGAAAATATTCTGGGTTATATCCCGGGCGCCGACCCGAAGCTGAAGAATGATATCATCTGCCTTTCCACCTATTACGATTCAATTTCAGTGGTTCCGTCCCTGGCGCCCGGCGCAGACCAGGCCAGCAGCATCGCCGGACTCCTTGACCTCGCCGCTTACTTCAGCCAGAACCCTCCCAGGCGGACCATTCTTTTTCTGGCCAACGGCAGCCATTTCCAGTCCCTTCGGGGCATGGGGGATTTTGTCACCAGGCATTACCGCAAGGAAAAAACTTTTTTGACCAAGGACCTGGAACCGATTAACCTGAAGTTGTTAATCGGGCTTGAACTCTCCAGCCATTCCGATCTTCTGGCGACCTATCATAACAGCGAAGATATAAATTCTAAATTATATGCCCAGCGTTATTTTGCTCCGTTTGCCAAGAAATTTTTGGAATACGTCCCGGCTGTTTTTTCGGGCAAACTGCTTAACGGAGTCAGCCCGGAAAGAGGCGTGGCTTTTTCCGCTTTTCTTCCGGAAGGTATCAGCACCGACGGTTCCCTTTCCATCCAGGCCGGACTGCCTTCCCTCTCTTTCGTAACCGTTTATGACAACCGGCGTTATTTTGATACCCCGCTTGATACTGCTGCCCGCGTTGACATCGGAAAATTAACAACCCAGGTTGAATTGTTGCGTCATTTGCTGAATCGGGCGTTCAATGATTCCGAGTTCTTCCCGGAGGCGGAGCTTGAGTTTAAGGATTCTCTGCGCACCTTAAAAGGCCGCATCGTCTCTTTTGACCCCAGGACCGGTTTTGTTCCCAACCAACCGGTGGTAAACGCAGTCGTTTGCCCCAGACTTCCTCCCTACGTTTCTTATCAGAACCGTAAGAGCGCCTATGGAGTCCGGGGCGAATATATGGAATTGACTGACGCCAAGGGACGGTTTACCATTAATCAGATACCCTTGAACATCGGTTCCGACGCCACGCTGGAGGCCTTCTACCTGCATCCGGAGAGCGGCCGGATTGTGATGGCCCCGGACCGGGGGGTCAACGGCGCGGAAAATTACCCGATGCTTCTTAAGATTGATGCGCCGGTCAAGGAGTGGTCTATTGTCCTTTTTAACTGTGTCAGCACCAATCTCTACGACTTTATTGACCCCAGATATTTGATTGGATTGGATAAGCTGGATGTTTTTAATTCCGCTAATTCCATTCCGACCGCCTACGGTTTTTCATATCGGGAAACCCGCTCCTGGGATTGGTCTTCTGAGGTGGCGCCGGTGGCGATTGTCTATTCCGAACCAGGCATGGAGATTAAAGTCGCCGGTTCGGCCGGACCCCTGGGGAAACGGATCCTGCTCTTGAATTCTCCCGGCAGCAAGACCAAGGCCGACTCCGAAGGTCTGGGCTATCCGGTAACTAATGACCCGTCTCTACTCACGCTTACTTCCTACCGGGCGTGCCGGGACATGATTAACCTCAACGAATACCGGATTTGGAATTTTAAGCAATTTGGTATTTCCAACGAAAGGCTGCTGACTCTTCACGAAGAGGCAAAGAAATGGTTTTCCATTGCATCCGAAAACAGGATTCAGTTTAACTGGTTCTCTTTTCTGACCAACAGCCGGCGGGCGGTGGGTCTGGAATCCCGGGCTTACCCGGACGTGCGGGCTACCACCGATGACGTCATCAAAGGTCTTATTTTCTATTTCGTTATTCTCCTGCCTTTTGCTTTCTTCGGCGAGCGGCTCTTCTTTGGTTTTACCGATATCCGGAAACAGATTGCCGGAATTTTTGCCATATTTTTGTCCGTTTATGCGGCGTTGCGTTTCGTTCACCCCGGTTTCCGTCTGAGCAGCAGCCCGGAGATTATTCTGCTGGCTTTTATCATCCTTACGCTCTCCGTCCTGGTCATCTTTTTGGTTGCCGGCAAGTTTGAAGAGCAGATGCAGCGCCTGAAACGAGAGCGGGCCAAGGTTTACGAAACCGACGTGGGACGAATTGCCGCCACCGGGGTTGCTTTTAATCTTGGAATCGCCAATATGAAGCGCCGGAAACTCCGCACCACTCTTACGGCAATCACGTTGGTATTGCTGACTTTTACGGTTATTTCCTTTACTTCCATTAAGAGTTACCTTTCTTTTAATCAGGTGGCCAGAGGGTATCCGGCCGCCTATGAAGGGCTGATGATTCGGGACCGCACCTGGTCCCCTCTGGAAGAACCAGGCTATGAGTATATTAAGAACGAGTTTTCCGAAAAGGCGGTTGTGGCGCCCCGTTCCTGGCTGATAAACCCGGTCATTGAAGAGAAGACCTTTACTCGTGTAGCGTATGGAAAACAGGAGACGTTTGCTTTCGGACTGCTGGGCGTGACCGTCCAGGAACCGCTGGTTACCGGTTTAGACCGGTTCCTGGCGGCCGGAAAGTGGTTTGAAACCGATACGGAAAAATCGGCTATTATTTCGGAAAAGATGGCCCGAAACCTTAACTTTTCCGTTTCGGAATTGGGTCGAGGCGAAATAAATATTTTCGGAGAGGGTCTGAAGGTCGTGGGGATTGTTTCGGATACGAAATTTAACGATTACCGCGATCTGGATGGCGAGCGGCTGACACCGGTTGATTTTGCGATGATGCCCAGCCAGGAGATGAGCAAATTCAAGATGGAGCGCACCGCCAAGGTGATGGCCGGAGGAGGAAAAACCGAAACCTTCACCCATCAGGAAGCGGCTAACGTGGTCATCGTGCCGTTCCAGTTCCTGCGCCAACGCGGAGGCGCCGTCCAGTCAATAGCGGTTAAATTCAAGCCCGGTTATGAAACCCGGCAGGAAATTGAGGATTTTGTTTCCCGGCTGGCCGTGACGATCTTTGCCGGAATCAGCGGTAAGACCTCGGTCTATTCGTCTCATGGGTTAACCTCCTTTTCCGGAATCGGCAATCTTTTTATCCCCATCCTGATTGCCAGTCTGATCGTCCTCAACACCATGATGGGCGCGGTTTATGAGCGTATCCGGGAAATCGGTATTTACAGCAGCGTGGGTTTGGCGCCCAGTCACATCGCCGCTCTTTTCTTCGCGGAAGCTTGCGTCTATTCGGTTTTAGGTGCGGTGGCCGGTTACCTGTTAGGCCAGGTGGTTACCAAGGTCCTGATGGTGACCGGTTCATTGAAAGGTCTGACGCTCAACTATTCCTCTCTTTCCGCAGTCAGTTCCACCATCATTGTCATGGTCGTAGTCTTCCTTTCCACTATCTTTCCGGCCCGGAAGGCTTCGCAGATGTCTGTTCCGGACGTTACGCGGAGATGGGTCTTGCCCAAGCCGGACGGAGACATCTGGTTTTTTGATTTTCCGTTTACGGTGGGAGAAAGAGAAGTTCTGGGTCTGATGACTTTTTTGCGTGATTATTTTTCTTCTTATTCCATTGAGGCGGTCGGTTCTTTTTACACCGCTGACAATAGACTGTTTGAGGAGACCGGTCCAAAGGGCAAGTCCTACGCTACTTCTTGTCGTGTGTATCTGGCGCCGTTTGATTTGGGCGTGAGCCAGCAGTTTAAGCTTTTGGCATTTACGGCCGGGGAGTTTGGATTTTACGGAATAGAGGTCCGCATGGAACGGGAAAGCGGGGAAGGAAGCGACTGGCAGCGGTTAAATCGGAGATTTCTGGACAGCATCCGGAAGCAATTTTTAGTCTGGCGGACCATAAACAAGGAGATTAAAGAAGAGTACCGGCAGGAAGGTGAAAAGGAACTGAAGAATGGATAAAAAAGAAAACATATTCCCGCAGCCGGATGGTTTTGAAAGCGGTTTTAATATCAAAACCCTGATTGCGGCTCTTTTTGTCGGATTTATTATGCTGCCGGCCGGTATCTATATGGGCTTGATCGCCGGAACCTCTTTGGGGGCCGCGGCCCAGTGGGTAACGCTCATCCTTTTTGTCGAAATCGCCAAGAGGTCTTTTATTCAGTTGCGGCGTCAGGAGATTTACCTCATCTTTATCGTGGCAAACTCCCTGATGATGGTAGGCGCCGCCGGTATTATGAACGGCGGCGCGTTCAGTTCGTTAATCTGGGAACAGTATTTTGTGCAGTCGCCGTACGCCAAGGCCTTCGGACTTTCCACCCAGATTCCGCTCTGGGCTGTTCCGCCGGCCGGCAGCGCCGCGCTCATCCAACGCACCTTTTTGAGCAAAGTCTGGCTTGTGCCGATACTGATTCTCCTGGCAACCCAGATACTGAGCCGGGTCAACGCTTTTACTCTCGGATATTATTTCTTCCGGGTTACCAGCGATTTTGAGCGGCTGGAATTTCCGATGGCTCCGGTGGCGGCGGAAGGAGTGTGGGCGCTTACCGATCTTTCAGCCAAAAAAGATACCAACCGCTGGCGCACCTTTGTTACCGGCGCCATGATCGGCATTATTTACGGCGCTTTTTATGTTTTCATTCCCACTTTTACCGGGCTGGTAATGGCCAAGCCATTTACGCTTATCCCGATTCCTTTT
>JAHJUB010000222.1 GCA_018829455.1 Candidatus Omnitrophota bacterium | reverse complement strand
TTGGTCGATACAATGATGCTCTCATCCTCCGGAATGATTCCTAGAAGCTCTATGGCCAGTATTTCCACCACATCGTCAGTGCTCAGCATCTCCTTGCGCTTGATCATGGCGCTATTGACTCGATTGATAAGCAACCTTGGTGTAACCCCGGGCCTCTCCTCTAGCAGTCCGATGACTCGGTCCGCATCTCGCACCGCTGAGACCTCTGGCGTCACGACGACAATGACCTCCTCCGCAGGTGCAATGGCATTCTTGAAGCCCTGTTCGATGCCCGCAGGAGAGTCAATCAGTATGAAGTCGAACGTTTCCACAAGTTGACTGCATATTTGGATCACATCATTCGGACTCAGCGACGACTTATCTCGCGTCTGGGCAGCAGGTAGAAGATACAACTCCGATAACTTTTTGTCCCGCACCAAGGCCTGGCGCAGCCTGCAGACGCCCTCCGCAACATCTACCACGTCATAGATGATCCGATTCTCCAATCCCATAATAACGTCGAGATTGCGGAGACCGATATCCCCGTCCATAACTACAACTCGCTTCCCCATCAACGCCAGCGAGACGCCCAAGTTCGCGGTCGACGTAGTCTTCCCCACGCCACCTTTTCCCGACGTGATAGTGATAATCCTCGCAGCCATTGGGCACCTCCTTATTTGCCATGGGGCCAGAACTGAGTTTCAATCTTGTTACCTCGTACAATAGCCATTTCCGGCTTCATAGACTTGACGCCACCTTCTTCTGGAGGACGGGCGACGTGTTGGCCAATGCGTAACTGAATCGGTGCCATCCAGAGAGCACAAACAACGGCATTATCATCTCCCATCGCCCCCGCGTGCACCACGCCGCGCAGTTTGCCCCAGACCAGCACATCACCCCCCGCCACGATCTCGGCTCCGGCGTTTACATCACCAATGACCGCCACATGGCCTGGATGACGCACAACCTGGCCGGAACGTACAGTGCGACGCACCAGGACACCTTCGCTTCCATCCCACGCGTCAGCAGACCCCACAATACGTGGCCCACTCAGGTCCATACTGCTCATAGCCCGGATTCCAAGCGCGCGAGCGGCCCGTCTCGTCATTGCTCCGGCGGCAACCACGCAGCGAATGGCCATGTCGTGGTTGCCGATTATCTCGTCTATGCGGCTCAATTCATCCTGCGACATACTCCGGTCGCCCAGGTGGAGGATTGCTTGACCGCCTCGGAAGAAAGAAGCTGTCGGTCGCAACTGCTCGGACAACTGTTGTAATACCTCATCCATCGGTGCAGTGCCAACTGTAATGAGAAGTCCATCCCGCGTACCTTTGATCGTGACTTGATCCGGACCAATCATCTCTCTACCTCGCTGCTTTTGTAGTCTAACAATACCACGCGACCCTACTGGGGCTGGACGACAGGCAGTTCGGGCAGAGGCATGGGGAGAGCCTCTGGCAACCCAAAGTAGTGTCTCAGTATCTTGCCCGCAATCGGTACCGCAACTTGCGATCCTTCTCCCCCACCCTCCACAAAGACCACCAAAGCGATTTCCGGGTCATCGAAAGGAGCGAAAGCTGTGAACCATGCATGAGTCGGGAGATACCCATCCTCGTCACGAATCAGGTTCCCCTCCTCATCTACGGCAGGGTACTCGGCTGTGCCCGTCTTACCTGCAACCGCTATCTCAGGCATATCGAGCAACCAGGCCGTTCCGTGAGTAACCGCATCCCGCATCCCCTGACGTATCAACGATAGATACTCTTGATCTACAGGGATTTCACGAATCACCTCCGGATCAAAGGAGCGTACCGTCTGCCCCTCAGCGTCCTCGACACGATAGACAACCTGTGGACGATACAAAGTCCCGTAGCTCGCTATGGCAGCCGTAGAGTTCAGTACCTGTAGCGGCGTAGCCAATATGAAGCCCTGCCCTATAGCAGCATTGTATGTATCTCCTGTCACCCAGCTTTCACCGTAGTTCTGTCGTTTCCAGCGATCACCGGCCACCAATCCAGAAGACTCCCCAGGCAAGTCAATACCGGTCGGCTCTCCATAGCCAAACAGCCTGACGTACTCACCCAGTTTTTCAATTCCCAAACCACCGAATTCATCGTAGCCCCCAGCAAGCTGATAGAAAAAGATATCACAGGAGTGTTGGATAGCCTGTACAATATTCAATGAACCATGCCCCTGCTTCCTCCAGCAGTGGAAGGTCTGTGCCAACTCAGGATTGTCGGGGAAGTACTTGTTGGGCAGAAGTAAAGTGCCCTCACACGTGAACTTCGTGCTAGCCGTGGCAATGCCTTCCTGCAATGCTCCAGCCGCAACAAAGGGCTTGAACACGGAGCCAGGAGGATACAGCCCCCCGATGGCATGATTAACTAATGGACGCCGGGAATCACTGTGCAGCTGAGCCAAGTCTTCCACAGATATTCTACCAGAAAAAAGGTTATCGTCATAGCTAGGCAGAGAGACCATCGCGAGTATCTCCCCTGTTTGAGGATTCATCGCTATAGCCACAGCTGAACGACAAAAGGCATCGTTCTCAATCGTCAATTGTTCCCGTGCGTCTCGCATCCCCTCCCGGAGAGCAGTCTCAACGACCTGCTGAAAGTCCACATCAATGGTCAGGATGACATTGTAGCCAAGACTAGGGGGATTTTCAGCCAGTAGGTTGACTTCGTGCTCGTAGACATCTACCTCCACATGCTTGCGACCCTTGAGCCCTCTAAGTTCTTTTTCGCAGACCAGCTCCACTCCCATCAGCCCGACTCTATCACCGATCTGATAATCTTCTGAGCTCTGGTCCAAATAATGGTCGGCCAGCTCCGCAGGTATGTATCCCGCATAACCCAGAACATGTGAAAGTGAGGGGCCATATGGATAGTAGCGCAATGCCTCAACCTGCACCACCACTCCTGGAAGATTGAGATGCTCCTCCTCCACCAGAAACGCAATCTGGCGATCCACATTCGTCGCTACAGGAACGGGGGTATAGGGCGCTCCCCTATTCTGCAGAAACGACTCCTCAATGGATGATCGAATTGAAGCTTCTGGTAAAGCAACACCAGGCTTGAACACATCGGCCCCTACGGCTGTCCACTCAGCCTCGTCGGCAGTTTCCATTAAGATAGCTAGCCTATCAAACACCGCATCGCGCGCAGCTTCTTCGTCAGGCAACACTGCAGGGACGATGGAAATTGTGAAGCTTGGGGCATTCCGAGCCACGATTCGCCCTTGCCGATCGTATATGATCCCCCGGGGCGCATCTACAGTAACCAGACGAAACCGATT
>JAHJUB010000085.1 GCA_018829455.1 Candidatus Omnitrophota bacterium | reverse complement strand
TCGTCCATCCGGCTTCCGGTATCCACCAAGGCGGTGCCGATTATAGTCAGGCTTCCACCGTCTTCCACGTTTCGGGCCGCGCCGAAAAATCTTTTCGGTTTTTCCAGGGCGTTTGATTCCAGGCCGCCGGACATTACTTTACCGGTGTGCGGAACGATTGCGTTGTAAGCCCGGGCGAGCCGAGTAATGCTGTCCAGGAGAATCACCACGTCCTGGCGGTGTTCCACCATTCGCTTGGCTTTTTCCAGAACCATCTCCGCAACCTGCACGTGCCTCTCCGGCGGTTCGTCAAAAGTGGCGCTGATTACTTCTCCCTTGACCGTGCGTTCCATTTCGGTAACCTCCTCCGGTCTTTCGCCTACCAGGAGCACAATCAGGTGCGAGTCTGGATTATTGGTGGTGATGCCGTTGGCTATCTTTTGCAGAAGCACCGTTTTTCCGGCCCGGGGCGGTGAAACAATCAAAGCGCGCTGTCCCTTGCCGATCGGTGTAATTAAGTCCATTACCCGCGCGGATAATTCTTCCGGTTTGGTTTCCAGGATAAAACGTTTGTCAGGGTAGAGCGCTTTTAAATTTTCAAAGGGAATTCGGTCCCGGATGTCTTCCGGGTTTTCACCGTTGACCGCTTCCACGCGC
Source organism: Candidatus Omnitrophota bacterium (assembly GCA_018829455.1). GTDB lineage: Bacteria > Ratteibacteria > UBA8468 > MWAK01 > MWAK01 > JAHJUB01. The sequence continues at coordinate 15,275 of JAHJUB010000085.1, read as the reverse complement.
AGCAGGGCGAAATACCGCTCTCCCTCTTTGGGCGGTCTGATTTGGCCGCTGACCGTGTCGCCGGTAATCAGGTTGAAGCGCTTAATCTGGGATGGGGAAACGTAAATATCGTCCGGACTGGAAAAATAATTATAATTTGGACTACGCAGGAACCCGAAGCCCTCCGGCATCAGCACTTCCAGCACCCCCTCCCCAAAGAGGAGGCCGCTCTTTTCCGTCTGCACCTGTAGAATTTTGAAGATCAGGTCCTGCTTTTTTACGCCCGAGATGTTATTGACGCCCATTGACCGGGCCATCTTTTGCAGCCCGGAAACCGGCATTATTTTTAATTCCGATATATTTAACTGCCGGATTGTTTCTTTAACCCCTTTCATTTCTTTATCTTCCTTCGTTTCTTTTGTCTCTTCCATTTTAGTCACCTCGGTTTATTTAATTTAAAGTAATTTTCTAAAATCTATATCTGCGATAATCTGCGTCCGATTAATTTATGCATTAGGGCGCTGACCTGTTTTGCGGTCTTCGCCCGGGATTCGCTGTTCTCTATGATGGCATCGCTCCGTTTTTCCTTTTCCGAAATAGGCCATTGGCTGGAGGAACGGCTTTCAACCTCGGCTGCGGTAATTCCCTTTTTCTGCATCCGAAAACGAATTACATCCGGTTTTGCGGAAACGCAGACGATGTAATCAAAAGGTTCCAGAAAACCGCTTTCAAAAAGGAGCGGCGCTTCTACCACGACCGGTTTTTTCGGCCGGGAAAATTTTCGGGCGTTATTCCGTATTTTTTCCTGCACCATCGGGTGCAGGAGTTTTTCCAGTTTCCGGCGTTTTTCTTGATCGGTAAAAACGATCTTTGCCAGCGCCGGACGGTTGACCTGGCCTTGTTTTAAAACTGCCGGGCCAAAAATAGTTCTCACCGCCTCTTTCACGATTTTTCGGCGCAGAAGGGAATGGACGATTTGGTCAGCGGAGATCGTAACCGCGCCTTCTTTTCGAAAGAGTCTGAGCACACTGCTTTTTCCGGAACCGAAGGTGCCAGTTAGGCCGATAAGCATAAATTACCAATTCGCCTTCATTCATATAGCGGCGTTGGCCGCGTCGCCAGCATCCTCGGCGTACTTCCATGTACGCCTGCGTTGCTGTCTCCTTGCCGCCTTGCTCTATTTTTGAATGCGAATCGGTATAGAATTACAGCAGGGAACGGAAAATTTTTACCGAATCGGTTTTTTCCCAGGTGAATTCCGGTTCCGAGCGGCCAAAATGTCCGTAGCACGCTGTTTTCAGATATCGCGGTTTCAAAAGGTCCAGTTTTTTGATGATGCCGCCCGGCGAAAGGTCAAAATTCTTCCGGATGGCCTTAAGGATTTTTTCCGCCGGCGCCAGCCCGCATTCATAGGTTTCCAGACTCAGGGATACCGGCTGCCGTTCACCGATGGCATAAGCAACCTGGATTTCGCACTTCCGGCAGAGACCGGCCGCCACAATGTTTTTAGCAAGATAACGGGCCATGTAGGTGGCCGAGCGGTCAACTTTGGTCGGGTCCTTGCCGGAGAAAGACCCGCCGCCGTGCCGGCCAAAACCGCCGTAAGTGTCAACGATAATTTTCCGCCCGGTGACGCCGGTGTCGCCCTGGGGTCCGCCGACTACGAAATTGCCGGTGGGGTTGACGAATATCTTCATCTGGCGCGAGCGCTGTTCTTGGGGGATGACTTTGTCCACCACTAATTTTGTCAGGTCTCCGCAAATCTTTTTTTGCGTAACGTCCGGATTATGCTGTGATGCCAGAACGACGCAAGTGACTTCTTTAGGTATTCCGTTTTCGTAGCGCACCGTTACCTGGCTCTTTCCGTCCGGCCTCAAATAGGGAAGGTGTCCTTTTTTTCTCACTTCCGCCATTTTCCTGGCTAAGAGATGGGCCAGAGTAATCGGCAGGGGCATCAGGTTTGGCGTTTCATCGCAGGCGTACCCGAACATCAAGCCCTGGTCGCCGGCTCCGCCGACGTCAACCCCCATTTTGATGTCCGGAGATTGCTCCTGTACTGCGGTGATGACGGAACTTGCCTCCCAGTGGAAACCATAATGAGGGTCGGTGTAGCCGGCGTCCCGAATCAGACCGCGCGCGATATTGGGAATGTCAACGTATCCCCTGGTCGTTATTTCACCGGCCACAATTACCAGACCGCGTGTTACCAGCGTCTCGCAGGCAACCCGGCCGTGCGGGTCCTGTCTCAGGACTTCGTCCAAAATACTGTCGGAAATCTGGTCGCATAATTTGTCCGGATGACCCTCGGTGACCGATTCGGAAGTGAAAAGAGAATCGCCTTTTTTCATTTTGGTATCTCCTCTGGTTTTTTATTGGACGCAGATTACCGCAGATAAATGCGGATGCATATTACAAGATTACTTTAGAGAATTACTTTAGAAATAATTTAACTGTAGTTGCCGAGCTTGCTCGGCGTTTTAAAAGAGCCAACCAAGGTTGAGAATTACACTCGTCTCTGCCATACGCCGAAGAATAGAAGAGGGTTACCTGCTGGCAGAGTTGGCGACTACAAAAGAAATATCGTTTAGCATTATCCGGCAGTTTCTGCGTATATCTGCGTCCGATTCAGTTCTTTATGCCAATCGTTTTTTAAGTTGAGTTATGCGTTCCACCGGCGTGGGGTCAATTTTATTTTCCAGGGCCAGGTAATAACTGACCCAGTCTCCGAAGACAATCATGGAAAAGAGACGGGCAAGCCGGTTGTTGCTTTTACTCGCTGCCTCACCGAAAAAGCGCCGCGGTTGGAGCAGACCGGCCGTGATCTCAAAACGTTTTTTAACCTGCGGCTCGTCTTCCCGGTCGCGCAGGAATATGACACTCAACCGCTTCAGCGTTTCAACCGGGCCGCTCCAGCCGACCACTTCATTGTGATTCATTTCCGGCAGGCTCCCGGTAAACGCGAGGTTTTTGCTGTTTTCCTCTATTTGAGTTTTCCAGCGAGTGGCTGTTCCGGAGAGAAACGCCGCGCTGTAAATTATCGGTACCGTGCCTTTAAGGGCGGCAGCCAACCGGCGGCTGGGGTTATCTTCAAAACTTTTTTGCGGGTCATTATCGGCCGAGGTTTTGCGAATGGCCTGAAGTAGTTCCGAAAAATCCCTTTCCGGAATCTTCAGAATGTCGGCGCTGTCTAAAAGAGATAGGGCGCCGAAGAAGAGATACCCAAGGGCGGTTCGGGGCGGATAACCGGTCGGAACCGTAATTAGCGAAACCCGGTCTTTTTTAGCCATTTCGGAAAGTTTACCGCCGCTGGAGACAATGCCAATCGCGGCTTTTCGTCGGCGAGCTTCCCGGTACGCCGCCAGGGTCTCTTCCGTGTTTCCGGAATAACTGATCAGGATCGCCAGCGTCTTCCGGTTGACCCAGGCCGGCAAGCAATAGTCCCGGTTGGTAAAAACCGGTACCGGTAACTGGTTGGAAAATGCATCCCGGAACAGGTCTCCGCAGATTGCGGAACCGCCCAGCCCGGAAAAAAGAATTCCGGCGGCATCTTTCTTACTTTTTAAGATTGGTTTTTCCTTTAACTTTCGGGCGGCGGCAACCTGTTCCGGAAATTCGCGCAGAAATCTAAGCATGCCGGAAGGGTCAAATTGTTTGACCGCTTTTTCCAGCATCCGGTCGCAGCGTAAATTACTTTTTGAAATAAGGTCACTTGTCAGCGCAATCATCTTTTTTTCTCCCGTTTCATTATTTCGGCGTATTTCTTTTTTAACAACGCGTTGATTTCCAAAGTGGAATCCATAGCCGCTATTTTTTGGGCGCATTCTCTGGCTTCCGTCAGGGTGATGAGCAGCGTCATTTGTTTTACTTCCGGAATGGCCAGGGGCGCCATGGAAAGTTCGCCAATGCCCATTCCAATAAGTAAAAAAGCCAGCGCCGGGTTGGCGGCCATCTCTCCGCATAATCCCACCGGAATGCCTGCTTTACGGCCGGCTCTAATCACTTCCGAGATGAGTCTTAAGATTGCCGGGTGCGCGGGGTTGTAAAGGTGGGCGGTCCGGACGTTGGTCCGGTCCACCGCCATCGAATACTGAATCAAGTCGTTTGTGCCGATACTGAAGAAATCAACGTACCGGGAAATGGCGCCGGCGGTAAGGGCTGCGGAAGGCACTTCAATCATCGCGCCAACCGGAATGGAAGGGATAAATTTCTTGTTTTCCTGCTTCAATTCAGCCATCGCTTCTTCCATGATAGCGCGGGCGGCCTTTATCTCTTCAACGTCGGAAATTAAAGGGTACATAATCCGCACCGGACCGAAAGCGCCGGCGCGCAGAATGGCGCGGAGCTGTGCCTTGAAAATGTCAGGTTGGGAGAGGCAGAAACGGATTGCCCGCCAACCCAAAAAAGGGTTCATCTCCTCCGGCATATTCAGCGCGGAAGCAAACTTGTCTCCGCCCAGGTCCAGGGTCCGAATGGTAACGGGGCACGGTTTTACTTTTTCAACTACGTGGCGATATACCCGGAACTGCTCCTCTTCCGAGGGCAGGTCTTCCCGGTTGAGGTAAAGGAATTCGGTGCGGAAGAGGCCGATTTCATCCGCGCCGTACGCCAGAACGGAAGAGACTTCCACCGGCAGTTCTATGTTGGCGCCGATGATGACCCGATGCTTATCCCGGGTACAGGCAATTATGTCCTTCAGCGGTGAAAGAGCGCGGTGGTTCTTGCGCAGGTCGATCCGTCGCTGCGTGTATTCTTTAAGGACCGATTCTTCCGGGTCCACAATTACCACGCCCTGCTGGCCGTCCACGATGAGCATTTCTCCGGGCCGGGTAACTTCGGTTATTTCTTTCAGGCCGACGACCGCCGGAATTTCCAGCGCCCGGGCCATAATGGCGGTATGAGAAGTGGGTCCGCCAACATCAGTAGCGAAAGCGGACACCAGTTTTCGGTTGAGTGAAGCGGTTTCTGAGGGGGTGAGGTTGTGCGCCACCAGAACCACCTTTTCCTTGAGGTCGGCGAGGTATCCCTTAATACCCAACAGGTTACGCAACAGTCGTTTTCCGACGTCTTCCAGGTCGTACCGTCTTTCGTTCAGATAGGCGTCGTTCACCTTGCCCAGCCGTTCCAGGTGCCGGTGAATGACCGTTTGTGCGGACCAGGCCGCATTGGCCCCTTCCTTAATCTGACGAATAATTTCTTTTTTCAGTTCCCGGTCATGCAGTAAGAGCAGGTGAACGTTGAAGATATCGGCTTCAATGGCGCCTGAATTCTGGGCGGTTTGCGCCCGGATTTTTTTAAGTTCCTCCTCGGTTTCCGCCAGGGCTTTTTCCAACCGTTGTATTTCGGAAACGGTTTTTTCCGGTGGAAGCCGGTGGTCGGAAACGTACTGATGCAGTTTCGGAACCAGGTAAGCCGGCCCGATGGTAATCCCGGGGGAGACGCCGATTCCCTTCAACTTCTTCATGCCGCTCTTTCGTCCTCTTCCCTGATTGTTTCGTAAATCTTTTCCGCGGTTTTGCAACTACGCAGGGAATTTCGGAACACCTTATCTTTCAGGAGACGGGCGATCCGGGCCAGGACCTTAAGGTGCAGGCCGGTGGCGTCAATTGGCGCAATGACCATGAAAATAATGTTGACCGGGTCCCCGTCCAGGGCTTCAAAATCAACGCCTTTTTCGGAGATGCCTACGCCAAGCACCAAATTTTTAGCCTCTTCGCTTTTGGCGTGGGGCACTGCGATATTTTGTCCGATACCGGTGCTACCTAATTTTTCCCGTTCCAAAAGTACTTCCACCGCATGCGCCGCGTTCTTTACCAAACCGGCTTTTGCCAGCGTTTCAACCATTTCCTTGACCACGCTTTCCTTATTGGCGCTTCGCAGTGACGGAATGATTGCCTCCGGCGCCAGGAATTCTGTAATTTTCATCAACCCCTCCTTTTTAAGTCAATCTTTTTTTTGAAATATTTTTCCAGTTGCGCTTTTAACCGTTGCTGGGCTTCGTCAATCGCCGCCTGAAATTCAATTGCGTCTGCCCGCGCAAACATTTCCTTGCCTTTTAGCCGGGTAATCAGCTCTACGACCTTCTGGTGTCCCTCTTCCGAGAGGATCGCTTCTACGTCAAATACCTCCTGATTGTTGAAATGTTCCAACCGTTCCACTTTTTTTCGCAGGTAATCTTCCAGTATCGGAGAAAAGTCCGAATGGCTGCGTACGACAATTTTCAGATTCACTGTTTTTCCTCCCGTGTCAGGGTCAACGTAGAAAACGTAGTGCGATCCTTTTAGTCGCCCGGCTTGCCGGGCTCTTTTAACAACGCCAAGCAAGCTTGGCAACTACAGATGATGACAGGCGGGATTTATCCGCCGAAGCCCGTTGTTGGCGTAGGCGGGACGCCTTGTCCTACGGCGAAGCAACGACTTCGCCCATAATTGTGCCGGGGAAGTAGAATTTTAAAATCTGGTCGTAGGTGTAACTTTGCTCGGCCATCTTTTTGGCGCCCCACTGTGAAAGTCCTACCCCGTGGCCCCAGCCGCGGCCGGTAAAGATAATCCTTTCGTTTTCCATCCGCACCTCGAAAAAGGTGCTGCGAAGTCGGTTGTTGCCGAGCGCTTCGCGCAGTGTTTTCCCAGTTTTTTCGTAATCCTTATTCTGCAGTGAAATCTTCAATTCCTGGACCCGGTTGCTTTCGTCGCGTCTCACTACCTCCACGTTCTTTAAGGTTCCGGACAGGTTCAGCGCCCGCAGGAAGTCGGCGTAATTCAAGTCCAGTGTCCAGGAACTGTACTTGTCTTCCGTGCTGTAGGGGTCGGCTGACGCTTTCAAGTATGGAAAATCTCCACCCCAGACTGAAGCGCTGCTTGCGGTGTAACCGCCGGAACTGGCGTAGTAGTAAACCTGGGCCAAGTCTCCGTTGTAGGTCAAAACCTCGCCCCGGGTTTCCGAGACCGCCCTAACAAAAGATTCGTTTTGCCAGAACCCGGTACGGTAAACCTGGTCACGAACTTCGCTGGTAAGGTGGTAGTTATTATTAAAGTTAGCCATTACTTTGTTGGCGGCAAAAGTCCGGGCGCAGACCGCCATCGCCTTCAGCGCTTCCAGGTGCCAGTCCGGGGAGATTTCGCCGGCCAGAACGCCGCAGACGTATTCTTCCAGTTCAATCTGATTTACTACGCCTTGGCGCAGGAGTTTTACCAATACTCCCTGAGCGGACAGGTGGTTGGTAAGAGTGAAAATAGGCAGTAAAGCAATAGCCAATATGAGAAGCGCCTTAGGGTTTTTTATCTTCATAGTAGATCTTGCCGGAGGCGTTTCTTTCCACGAGTATTTTACCATCTTTGAGCAGGTAACGTATAGTTTCGCCGCGAAATTCGTTCTTTCCCTGGCGCACCACCGGGTTTCCGGTGAGGGTTATTTCCTGGGCTGCGTATCGGTAAATTGCCTGTTCGCTTTCAGCCGTAAATTCAACCTGGCCGCTCTTTTTATCTTCTCGGGTGATGGTCACGCCGCCCTTGAGAACCATCGTTTGCAACTGACCGCTCTTGGGGTCAAGGACTATCTCCGCGGTTCCGGCGGCGCCGGTATTTACCAGGATGATTTTCCCCTCAGCCGTTTCCATCCGGGCGGCCGGCGCTTTTACGGTTGTATTTTTGTTCGGAGAGATAGTTGCCGCTTCTCCGGTTACGACCAGTTTTAAGCCGGATTCAATCTTCTCATAATTGAAACCGGTTATCTCCTCGCTGCCTGAACCGGCTGGCTGCTGAATCGTTGGCCGGCGCAAGGAAAGGAAGAGCAGGTCAGCGGCCAGGGTCACGACTGCCAAAGATGCGAGGACAACCAGGACTTTTTTATTCATTTGTATATGTTCTTTCCGCCCAGGACGCCGTGGAGGTGGACCACACCCACCGGTTTCTTCTTTTCGTCAATTACAATTAGGAACATAATTTCGTGTTTCTCCATTTCATTGACAGCGGTGGCAGTCAGGCTTCCCGCCGGTATGGTCTTTGGGTTTCTGGTCATCAGGTCATCAACTCGGACGTTTTCAATTGATGGGTTTTTGAGCAGAAACCGTCGCAGGTCACCGTCGGTTAGTACACCATCCAGAGAGCCGGACGGGTCAACCACTACAACCATTCCCAGGTCCCCGGCGCTGATTACTTCAAGCGCTTGGCTTAAGAGGGCGCCCCTTTTCACCACCGGCATCTCTTTTCCGGAGCGCATCACTTCGTCAACTTTCAGATGCAGGCGCCGTCCCAATTCTCCGCCCGGGTGAAAGAAAGCGTAGTCCTTTTTTTGAAACCCTTTTCGTTCCAGGACCGAAAGGGCCAGGGCGTCACCCAACACCAGGAGCGCTGCGACGCTGGAAGTGGGAATGAGACCAAAAGAATCGGCTTCGTTCTCCACCTTTAATTGCAGGACTGTTTCCGCGGCCGCCGCCATCGGCGATTGTTGATTTCCGGTGATCACAATCAGTTTGGCGCCGATCTGTTTGATGGAGGACAGTATCCTTAATACTTCTTCCGTTTTGCCGCTGTTGGAAATTGCCAGGACGATATCTTTCCGGTCAATCATTCCCAGGTCCCCGTGAACCGCTTCCGCCGGATTGAGGAAGAAGGAGGGGGTTCCGGTGCTGCTCAAAGTGGCTGCAATCTTGCGGCCGATAATACCGCTCTTGCCCATTCCGGTGATTACCACCCGGCCGCTGCAAGCGGCTATCTTTTCAACCGTCTCCTCGAACCTTTCATCCAGGGCCAGGCCGGTGGCTTCAATGGCGGAAATCTCCGCCTTAAATATTTCCCCGGCGCGTTTCAGAATATCCATTTTTTTACCATTATATCTATCTCTTTCGCTTGTTCCAGTAAAGGAGACAGGTCGTCCAGTCCGACCATGTTCGGCCCGTCGGAAAGCGCTTCTTCCGGTTTCGGGTGTACTTCCAGAAAAAGTCCGGCGCATCCGGCGGCCAGGGCGCTGCGTATCAGCAGGGGTATGAATTCCCGGCGGCCGCCACTTACTTCGCCCAGGGCCGGTTGTTGCACGGAATGCGTAGCGTCAAAGATTATCGGAGCGAAAGCGGACATAACCTGAAAACCGCAGAAATCAACGACCAAGTTGTGGTAGCCGAAAAAGGTGCCTCTTTCAGTCAGTAATACGCGGGAATTACCGGCGCTGTTTATCTTGTCAACAAAACGGGCGGTATCTTCCGGAGCCACAAATTGCCCTTTCTTGACGTTTACCACCCGGTTGGTGTGTCCGGCGGCAATCAACAGGTCGGTCTGCCGGCAAAGGAAAGCCGGAATCTGAATTACGTCCAGCACCTCGGCCGCCGGTTTCGCTTCCGAGGGCTGGTGAATATCCGAAAGAACCGGAAGTCCCGTTTCCGCTTTTACCCGGGCCAGTACCTGTAGGCCTTCTTTCAGGCCTGGACCCCGAAAAGAACGCACGGAAGTCCGGTTGGCTTTATCGTAAGAGGCCTTAAAGACCAGAGGAATAGACAGGTGGTCACAGATTTTTTTGAGTTTCTCCGCAATAGATAGGGTTATCTTTTCGTTTTCAATTACACAGGGACCGGCGATGAGGCAGAAAGGATTTTTTTCGCCAATCCGTATTTTATTAATCTCTACAATCATAGGAAATTATCCGGGCGGCCAGGTAAATCTTCGTCCGGCCAGAAAATGGTAATGTAAGTGAAAGACCGATTGTCCGGCTTCTTCTCCGCAGTTGGTTACAACCCGGTAATCGCTGTTTTTTCCTAACAGTTTTTCCGCAATTTCTGGTATGGCCAGCTGGATGCGTCCCAGAAGAGCAATCTCTTTTTCTTCGGCGCCGGATAAAGAATCAAGGTGTTTTTTGGGTATGATGATAACGTGGATTGGCGCTTGGGGATTGATGTCCTTGAATGCGAGCAGTTCTTTGTTTTCCAGGACTTTTTGGGACGGAATTTCCCCCCTGACGATGCGGCAAAAAAGACAGTTCTTATTCTTGGGCAACCCTTTATTCATAGCGAGCGGTTTACCTCTTCCAGCTGAAAAGTGGCGATCGTATCGCCGGGTTGAATCTCTTTTGCTCCTCCCAGAGAGATGCCGCATTCATAACCGGCCAGGACCTCGCGCACATTTTCCTTAAAACGCCGCAATGAAGTAATATTGCTTTCCAGGATTAAATTTTCACCCCGGTATAGGCGGGATTTGTTTCCCCTGGTAATTTTTCCTTCGGCGATGCTGCAACCCGCAACAATCTGGCCGTTGGAAAGATTGAAAACCTCTTTCACCAGCGCTTTTCCCAAAATCGTTTCCTTGATTTCCGGAGTGAGCAGTCCTGACAGCGCTTTACGCATGTCATCCAGAAGGTCGTAAATGACCTTGTAAGATCTGACCTGAACTTTTTCGTGGTGGGCCGCCACCTTCGCGGCCGGTTCAATTCCAACGTTGAAACCCAGGACGATGCCGGTGGATGCCTTGGCCAGGAGAACGTCTGATTCCAAAACCGGACCCACTCCGAAATGAATCATTTTTATCTTCACTTCCGCGCCGGCCATTTTTCCAAGACTTTCAATTATGGCTTCAACGGAACCGGATACATCCGCTTTCAAAATGACGTTCAGTTCTTTTATTGTTGATTCCTGCAGACGCTGGTAAAATTCCTCCAGCGTGATCTGAGAAGCCGGCGCTGTTAAAGTCTGGATTTCACTGTTTTTTGATAGTTCCCGGGCTTCTTTTTCGGAAGAAACGACCTGGAATTTGGCGCCAACCAAAGGTAGTCCCACGGCTCCTACCACTCGGGCTGCCATGCCCGGCGTAACTTCAGGGATGGGTTTTCCCTGGTCGTTAAAGATGGCCCGTACTTTTCCGTCCGTATTGCCCGTCCAAAACGCCTGGCGAACTTTCAGGATACCGTTTAAAATAATGAGAGTGGTGTTTGGACCGGTACCGCGTTCCATTTTTGTTTCAATTACCACTCCTTCGGCCGGTACGCTGTAATCGGCTTTTAATTCAAGTAGCTCTGCCTGTAAAATAATCGCTTCCAGCAGTTTGTCAACTCCGATTCCCTTGAGCGCAGCCGTTTCCACAAAAAGGGTTTGACCGCCCAGATCCTCAGACAGGAGTTCGTGCTGGGCGAGTTGGGCTTTTACGCGGTGGGCGTTTTCGTTGCCTTTGTCAACCTTGCTTAGAGCCACGATGATCGGTACCTGGGCCGCCCGGCAGTGGTCGATTGCTTCAATTGTCTGCGGCATTAGGCCTTCATTAACGGCGACTACCAGGATAACGATGTCGGTGACCTGCGCACCTCGCGCCCGCATCGCCGTAAACGCCTCGTGACCGGGCGTATCCAGAAAGGTAATCTTTTTGCCATTAATTTCAACGGTATAGGCGCCGATGTGCTGAGTAATCTGACCGTGTTCCCCGGCGGCGACGTTGCTTTTTCTAATGGCGTCAAGGAGCGAGGTTTTGCCGTGGTCAACGTGACCCATCAACGTGACAATCGGGGGACGGGACCGGACGTTTTTATTTTTCATATCCCTGTATGCTCGTCTACCGTATGCTGTCTGCTTGTTTTTACGGGACAATGGCAAGACATGCGCTTTCGATCAGTTCTTTGGCTTTATCGGGGTCAATGCCTTCAACCTGGGCCAGGTCTTCCGCTCGGGCGGAAGCGATGTCGTTTAACGAAACGAATCCGGCTTCCTTTAACTTTTTGGCCAGAATTTCGTCCACGCCCGGCAACGTAGCAGATGCCGGCAACTCTTCAGATTTTAATTCACTTTCGCTCTTGATGTCAACCGTAACCCCGGACATCCGGGAAGCCAGTTTGACGTTAATGCCCTTCTTGCCGATGGCGATAGCCAGTTGGTCGTCGGCCACAATCACCCGGCTGGCTCTTCGTTCCGGGAAGACTTCAACTTTCAAAACCTTGGCCGGAGAAAGGGTGGCCGCAATCATTTCCGCCGGGTCTTCCCGCCAGCGGATAACGTCGACTCGTTCCCCGTCCACCTCTTTCATGATGGCCCGGATTCTGGTGCCGCGGATACCGATGCAGGTTCCCACCGGGTCAATTCGGCTGTCATTGGAACTGACCGCCACTTTGGTGGCTTCCCCGGCTACCCGGGCAATCTTTTTGATTTCCACCAGCCCATCCCTGATTTCCGGTATTTCCTGGGTGAATAATTCCGCGATTAGAGACGGGTGTAAAGAGGAAAGAATAATTTTTAAACCCTGGGGCTCCCTGGCAACTTCTATAATCACGCCTTTTATGGCGCCTCCCGGCCGGCGGTGTCGTTCGGCCCGGGTTAATTCCGAGGCGGGAAATAAGCCCTCAATCCGGCCCAGATTGACAATCAAACTGCCTTTTTCGTAATGGTCGACCAGACCGGAAACAATCGCGCCTTCTTTGCTTTTGTATTCTTCAAATAATTGGGCTTTTTCCGCCTCGCGGATTTTTTGCATAATCATCTGCCGGGCACTGGCGGCGGCAATCCGGCCTGACGGGAGCGCCGGCGCCGGAATCCGATTGCCGGCTGCGTCTACGATGTACACCTCGGTGGTTTGGGGGTCAATGTGGAGTTCGGTCCCCGTTTCCATCTTCATCTTTTTCCGGTAAACGGAAAGAAGACCACCCTCAATCGCCGCCAGAACCGTTTGCCGGTCCAGACCGCGTTCACGTTCCAGGTATTCCAGGATGGTGGTTAATTCTTTATCCAGTTGCATCGTTAGAGTCTCCTTCCGATTTCTCCCGATAGTTATTTTCTTGCCCTGTCTTTTAGATTAAACATTATAACATTTACACACCTCTGCTGACAAGCGGGTGATGGTCAAAACAGATTGTGGGGAATATTGTGGTATAATAGAAAAGAACGGAAAAAGTCGAACTTGGGTTACATCCACATTTCGGGAGGAGCGGATGAGACTAACAGCGGTTTATCAAAAGTTTCCAAAAGGATACGTTGCGTTTGTTGAGGAACTTCCTGGTGCTAATACCCAGGGAAAAACTTTAAAAGAAGCCAAATGTAACCTGATTGAAGCAGTGGATTTAGTGCTTGAGGCAAATCGAAAACTTGCCGAAGAGAGTTTGGTTGGTCAAAATGTTATCCGGGAACCGCTGCTTCTTCCTGTGTTCCGGGGTTAGCCTCACGTGATTCCGGTTTTTCAATTTTTAACCAAATAGCCTAAAACTCCGATATAAGAAAACCTCTCTGTTCAGACAGCTTCTTTCAACGGGACGCTTGATTTTCCCGGCGTGGAAATCTGCACTCCACGGAGTTTCGTCGCTCGTCCACCTGCGGTGGACACCGTGCCCGCGCCTTGCTCCGCACGCCGCCCGTTGAAAGAACTGTCTGAACAGAAGTAGAGTACTATCCGCACCCGCTAGATTCATTTTCCAGCCGGTGTCGCAAGGAGGAAAAACTGTAGGGGCGCGATTCATCGCGCCCGCGGGTCGGCTCCGCCTTCGCTAAAGCTATGGCGGACACAGTAAATCCGACCCCTACAAGGGCGTATCGAAGATGCGCTAATTTATTTTTCGGCGATTGTTCTCTTGACCGTATTCTGACAGGGTGGTAAGATTTGGGTAGATTAACCAGTTTGTCAGTGGCATCAGGGTTTATTATGTGAGTATTTTTAATTATCAAACAAGGATAAAAATGAAAACCAATCGCAAGTTTTCAGGAATGATTAAAAGTTTAATTTCGGCTTTCGTTGTAATATTGGCGGGTTGTTCAACAATGCAAACATACTATACTCCGGAGGTTGTTCAGGAAGTCAAGAGTATTCAGAATTACCAGATAATGGTTCAGACAGGAAATGAATCTATGGATAAATTAGTTTATGAATTTGCATATCAAGAACTTGCAAATATTCTACCTATCGAGAAAAAAGGACAGCCTATGGGTAGTATAGAAATAACGTTTGCAAGTTCAAGTGATAGCTCTTTTGTTGGTTCTACCGCTGCTTTTACTACAACAACTGGTTACGGAAATGGATGGTATACGGGTAGTGGTTATACTGGTGCAAACGTTACGACTTCTTCAACGGGTACTGGTATAACCTCTGGAGGGACTTTTACGTGGCAAAATAGCACCATGATTGTAGTAATTAAAAATATTGAGGGTAAACGTCTCTGGTCCGCTGATTATGGTTACAAAGGTGGCTGGGAAATGTCTGGGTGGAGCGTAAATACACCTCAAGAAGCGGCTCGTCTGTGTATTAAGAGAATTGTACAAAAAATGAAAAAGGATTTTTTAACTAAATAATTCTGTTGGTTGCATCTTCCGGCAATGTAGCCACCCATGAAATCTATTTCACCCCCATGAGATCGTTTTCAAGAGCCCGCCCAATACGGTAAAACAGAACTGAAGAAGTGCCAAAATGAAAGAGTTGAGATATTTAGAATCCGAAAAGGAATTTCTGGAATTCTCTTATCTTGCACTAAAGGGTCAATTCAGATCAAAGAAGGAATTCGTCTCCTTTTTCACATCAATCAAAGGAACTGAACAAAAGAATCTATTTCTGAAAACTGCTTCTTTCTACCTTTTCTTAGTTAAACAAGGGGATTGGTTTGTCGATATTCCTAATTCAAATAGAAAGATAGATTATCTTACTGATACTTATAAATACATTGCGATTTCCTCGCTAATCGAGTCATTGCGAAACCAAAAATACAGAGATTTTTATTCATTTCTGATCAGCCGGAAATCCAATATCAAGTTTCCAATTAAAAATAGAAATGAATTGGAATGTTGGTATAGAAAATACAAAGAAGAATTCGGATCCATCCAACAGTTTATTGGTTTTTTTAAATTCCTAAGTTCTTCCGCACAGAAAACGCTGATACAAAGATTGGAGATTGAACATACCGACCCCACAATAGAAAATTTATCAAGATACCTATACGAGTTGCGATCTATGTTTATTCACAAAGCAGAGTTGATTTTAAACATGTCGGGAATTACAACAATTAGTGGGAAAAGGAACAAAATTGTCATATGCAAATTGTCTATTACAGATTTGATGAATTTTTTTGAAGAGGGGTTAGTCGCATATTTTAAAAACAGCAAAATATAACATAAGGCGTGATTTTTCACTCCACCATGTGGTTTCAATATCTCCCTATCCAACCGTTGCAACTTTTAACCCCCTTTTCCTTTCTATTTCTATCCGCACCGCCAGGACTCGCTTTTCCAACCGGTGTTCGTGAGGAGGAAGCGGGCAGGGGTTTCCGTGCCGTGAGGCACGAAAAGAGCGCCGACGAGCGTCAAGTGAAGCCAATCCTCGCCGGGGATTGGCAAGCGTCCGGTTGGAAAAGGAGTCTGG
>JAHJUB010000084.1 GCA_018829455.1 Candidatus Omnitrophota bacterium | reverse complement strand
TCGTCTTCCGCTAATTGCTGTCCCTGGTCAATGGAAGCGAAAAGATTTAGCCTTTCCCCGCCTATCCCGGACTCCAAGTCTCCGATAATCAGACAAAGGGCATCCTGGAACTTACGGCCGATGCGGCCGCGCATCTGGTGCAGTTGTGACAGGCCGAAACGCTCGGCGTCTTCCACCATCAAGAGGTTTGCCTCCGGCAGGTCCAGCCCCACCTCCACAACTGAGGTGGCCACCAATATCTTATACTTGCCGCCGCTGAATCCGGCGATCGCCTTCTCTTTTTCCGGCAGGGAAAGCCCACCGTAAATCAGAACCGGATTCCAGTGCGGAAACCGGCCGGATATTTCTTCAAAAAGCGGACGGGCGCCGACTAAATCCTCGCTCTTTTTCAAACGGCTGGTAACGATGTAGCCGGTCTTCCCCTGCTGTAAAAGCGTGTCAAAGAGCCGGTAAGCAACCTCCCGCTCGTCCTTTCGGAAGAGGTAGGTGGCTACCTTGCGCTGGCCTCGTTCCGAAAGACTGCTCAAGGAAAGGCCTCCGTAAAGGGTAAGCGCGAGGGTCCGGGGAATCGGCGTGGCGCTCATCAGCAGGACGTGGACTCCCTTCCCTTTTTCACCGAGCAGGTCTCGCTGATTGACGCCGAATTTATGCTCCTCGTCAATAACCGCAAGTGAAAGGGCGGTAAAATTCAGTTTCTCCGAAAGAAGACTATGGGTGCCGATTACCAGGGATATTTTCCCGGCCGCCACCTCTTTTTTGATTCGATCCTTATCCTTTTTAGCAACCGCGTTCACCAGAAGTGCAACTTCATAACCGACCCGGGCAAAGATGCGCTGAAAAGTCAGAAAATGTTGCTCGGCCAGAATTTCGGTCGGCGCCAGAAGCGCGGTCTGGCCGCCGGAAAGTATCGCGTAAAAAATAGCGCCGGCGGCCACGGCCGTTTTGCCGGAACCGACCTCGCCGGTAAGTAGCCGCTGCATTGGAAACGGCTGCTGGAGGTCAGCTATAATCTCGCCCAGCGCGGTCTGCTGGCTTTCGCTCAGAGAAAAGGGAAGGAGAGTTTGGAAGCGGGGGATAAAATTTGGGAGGGGGCGGAGCCCCTCCCCTACATTTTTCTTCGCCACCGATAGGGCGGTCTGCATGCGGCGCTTCAGCATGGCTGCGGTCAGCAGGAAAAATTCTTCAAATATCAAATACTCCCGCGCTTTCTTCAGGTCAACGAAACTGACGGGAAAATGGATGTTCTGGAGGGCATAACGCAGGTTGCCCAAATTCAGGTTTTCCCTGATTGAAAACGGGACCACCTCTTTCGGGTAATCGCCGGTCTTCTCCAGGGCCGTCCAGATAATCTGGTGGAAACTGCGCTGGCTCAACCCCTCGGGAACCCGGTAAAGGGCGACGATACGACCGGTTTCCCCCGGTCCGGATTCCGGGCCGCCTATAATTTCAAATGCCGGATGGATCATCTGCCTTTTACCCTTGTAAATTTCCAGCCGCCCGAAAAACATAACTTCCTTCCCGGGCTTGAAGGTATCCTGAAGGTAAGGCTGATTAAAGAAGGTGGCGAAAAGAATCCCGGTGCCGTCGTTTACGGCCACGGTAAAGATGCGTTTCCCCCGGTAACCGTTCTTCTGCCCGGCGGTAAGAACTTCGGCCCGCACGGTTACGTTCTCGCCGGGCGCTGCCTGGGAAATTTTGCCGATCTGATTGCGGTCTTCGTAACGGCGGGGAAAATAATAGAGAAGATCAAAAAAGTTTTCAATGCCGACTTTTTGGAGAATTTCGGCTCTCTTCTGGCCGACACCTTTGATATAGCGTACCGACAGGTTCCAGCCTGACATAAATTAAATAGGACGCGGATTTTCGCAGATTACCGCAGATAAAAAATAACTTAAAATCTTTTAGAGAAATACTTTAAAATTATGGTTGAGCATTATCCAGTTGTTTCTGCGTACATCTGCGTCCAAAAAAAGCAATTAATGTACTATCAAGTTTAAATTTGGTAATAGCCTAAAAAGATGCTGCCCTTATAAAAAAGAGCGATCACCCCGCCCAGTGAAAGGTAAGGGCCGAAAGGAATGTAGTCGGTTCTTTTCTTGAGGCCGATGAAGATCAGCAGAAGACTGATGACGGCGCCGATCAGGGAGCCGAAGAAGATGCTCACCAGAACGGCTTTCCAGCCCAGAAATGCGCCGATCATCGCCAGAAGTTTAATGTCGCCGCCGCCCATCGCTTCTTTCTTAAGCACAAGTTGGCCCATCAGGGCAATCAGATAAAGAGAACCGCCGCCCACTAAAACGCCGATGGCCGCTTCTTTCAAGGCAAATAACGGGCTGGTGGAGAACGCCATCTGCGGAAAAAGGAAATTGAAGATGAGGCCCAGCACAATGCCGGGATAGACCACCAGGTCCGGAATCAGATAATGCTCCCAGTCAATAAAGGTAACCAGAATCAGCCCCAGGATAAAGAGCCCAAAAACAAAAAAGGAAGCCGAAAGCCCAAAGCGGAGGTAAAGAGCCAGAAACAGGGATGCGGTCAGCAACTCCACCAGGACGTACCGCGGGTTTATTTTTTTGTGACAGCGCCGGCAGCGGCCGCGCAAAACCAGATAACCGAAGAAAGGGATATTATCAAACCACAAAATGGGTTTGCGGCAGTTGGGACAGTAAGAACCTGGCTTTACGATGGAAAGACTCCTGGGCAGCCGGTAAATGCAGACGTTAAGGAAACTGCCGAATACCGCCCCCAACACAAACGCAAAGATAGAGAGAAAAGTATCCATAGTTTTTTGTAACGTAGTGCTTTGTAGTCGCCCGGCTTGCCAGGCTCTGTTAACCGCGCCGAGCAAGCTCGGCAACTACAATAACGTACTGCGACCCTTTCAGGGTCGCCGGTTTTTTAGCGGGCCTTGCCCGCCGAAGCCCGCTATGTCGGGCGAAGGCGGGGCGTACGGGAATCGAACCCGTGTCGACGGCGTGAAAGGCCGCTATCTTGGGCCACTGGACCAACGCCCCAAATATGCTACTTTTTGCCTGAGGAATTAAGCAGGTCTGTAATCGTGCCCGCCAAATTCAGAATCTTCTTCTGGACATCCGGATTAACCTTGACTAAATCGGTCTCAATCTCGGTTATGGAAGCGCTGAAATCAGCGGTTCCCTTCATCTCTTTCGGAAGAGGCAAACTGGAAAAGACTCCCAGGTTCTTTTTTGCCGAAGCTATCTCGTCCTTGGCTTCCTCAAAATTACCCCGGTTTACCGCGAGACTTGCCTTTAGGAGACTTTCCTGGACAGAAGTGAGAAACAGATTTGCGGTTGCCGACGCCTCTGCGACCCTGGCCGATTTTTCATTCAGGTATGCCTTTTTGTACTGCCGGGCCATCAGACTGGCGATTATCGCCACAACCAGAACCAAAAGACCTAAAACACCTAAAATCCTTGCCATTATCTTCATACGCCTCCCTGTAGTTCTTTATACCACAAAGCGGAAATCACGCCTGATATATTCTTGTTACCGGGAAATTATAACCCAAAATGAAGAAAAAAGGCAAGGTATTTGACCTTAATCATAAAAAAGAGAGATAATAAACAACATCACAAGTGTCACCCTGAGCAACGCGAAGGGTCTCGTATTAAAAGAGAGATTCTTCGCCGGAGTTTACCCTTGAGCAGAGCGAAGGGGCTCAGAATGACACGAAGGGCTCAGAATGACAGACCGGGGAACAGATAATGGCACCAATTATGGAAGAGTTGAAGAGTCTGGCGGAAGAGGTTGGCGGCTTGCTGCTTGCCCAAAAATTAACCCTGGGGCTGGCCGAGTCCTGCACCGGCGGGCTTTTGGCTGCCGCGATAACCGACGTTCCGGGCAGTTCCGGATATTTTAACGGCGGTATCGTGGCGTACCGTAATAAAGTTAAAAAAAAGGTGTTGAAAGTAACAACACCCTGCCTGCACAAATTCGGTGCGGTGAGCGCGGAAACCGCTACCGCCATGGCCCGGGGCGCCCGGAAAGCAACAACCGCCAGGGTGGGCCTGTCCATAACCGGAATTGCCGGACCTTCCGGAGAAACAAAGGATAAGCCGGTCGGCCTGGTTTATATCGCTTTGGATGCTCGCAAATTACCCCTCACCCTCCCCTCTCCCCTTAGGGGAGAGGATAAAAAAATAGTCCGTCAGTTTAACTTTTCCGGAAACCGTCAAGAAATCAGGCAGGATGCCTGCATTAAAGCGCTGGAACTACTGAAGGAGTTCTTAACACAAACAACACCGATTCGCATTCAGAAATAGAGCAAGGCGGCAAGGAGGAAGCAACGCAGGCGTACATGGAAGTACGCCGAGGAAGCTTCCGACGAAGATAACGCCGCTATATGAATGAAGGCGAATCGGTATAGAAGGCGCGGACCGCAACCATTACCGCATTATCCAGGGAAAAAGCGATTGAGGGTATCCGCAATTCTATCCCCTTCTCTTCCGCCCAGATTTTGAGTTTAGACCTCAAAAAATTATTCGCCAGAACCCCGCCGCCGGTCAGGACCGAACGAACCTTATGCCGGTTACAGGCATAATCAAGTTTTCGTATCAGACCTTCCACCACCGAATTCTGGAACCCGGCAGCCACCGCCGCCTGGTCAACCTCCGGATGTTCCTTCAGATAATAGACGACCGCAGTCTTTAAGCCGCTGAAACTGAAATCATACGAATTCTTTACGCCGGGCAGCGGAAAACGGATTGCGCTTTCAGCGGTTGCCGCCAACTTCTCCAGGGGCGGACCACCGGGATAAGGCAGGGCAAGAACTCGGGCTACCTTATCAAATGTCTCACCGGCTGCATCGTCCCGGGTTTCACCCAAAACCTGGAAATCATTCGGACCGGAAAGAAGAAAAAGAGAGGAGTGTCCGCCGGAAACAACCAGTCCGAGGGCCGGAAATTCCGGCAGATGAGGGAAAAAGTTTGCGGCCAGGTGCGCTTCGATATGGTTAATCGGCACAAACGGAACTTCCAGGGCAAGGGCAACGGCGCGGCCAAAGTTGTCGCCGACAAGCAGGGAACCGGAAAGACCGGGCGCGGTGGTGGCTGCCACCGCATTTATCTCCGAAATCGAAACGCCGGCTTTCTGCAGACAAAGTTGAAAAATGGGCACGATTACTTCCAGGTGCTGCCGGCTGGCCAGTTCCGGAACCACCCCGCCGTAAAGAGAGTGAATATCCTCCTGGCTGGCAACCTCGGAGGACAATATTTTACAGCCGTCCGCTACCAGGGCGATTGCGGTTTCATCGCAAGAACTTTCAATTCCTAAAATTATCATCGAGCGTTCGGTTGTCTCTTGAAGAAATACCAAAATCCTTTAATTCGTTTGGATTGGTTTTCACCCGCGGAAATTCAAACCTTCTTCCACCATCGCGAAATAGTTAGAGATGGGTACGTAATTGGCCACCGTATTCCCGGAACCCAGGGCAAAACGGCCGCCGGGCAAGCAGATTTTGATAATCTGCCGCACATGAGTACGCAAAGCATCCTCCGGCAGCCGGCATAATTTGTCAAGATCAATTCCACCGAGAACCGCTGTCCGGCTGCCGTATTTCCGCTTAAAATCTACGACCGGGTTGCCTTCATCTTCAAAAGAGTGGCGGCCATCTATCTTTACCTCATCAATCAGGTCCCCGGCTATCTGTTCCAGGTTTCCGCAAGAATGGAGAAGATAAACCAGTTTCTGTTGGTGGGCAAGGCCGGATAGTTTCTTGTGCCAGGGCAATACGTACCTGCGAATCTCGTTCGGCGCAATCAAGGTGCCGGTCTTATAACCCATGTCGTCTCCCTGAAAGAACCCGCAGAGATTGGGCAGTCCGAGCAGCCTTTCGTAAAAACCGTAGATTATTTTCCCGACTTTATCAAATACGGCTGCCACTAATTCCGGGTTGTCGTAGAGAAGATAACAAAGACCTTGGTAACCAAAAAGGCGGTCCAGGGGTATTTCCAGAAAACCGGAGGTCGGACAGACGAAAAGACCCATCCCCTCCGGCAGATTATTGGCCACGAATTCATAACCAGTCAGGTCTGCTTTCCCCAGGTCAGGCCAGGGATAGTTCTCAAACTCCTGCCAGTTACTTATCGGACCGGTGCCTTCTTCAGCCCAATTCCGGGTCTTCTTTGAAAGAAGAGCGGTGTCTTCACCCGGCCGGCTCTTACCGGGAAAATTAAGGCCGCCGGACATCCGCACATAATCATAACCCATTCGGTAATAGACCTCTACCCAATTTTTCAGATAGGCGGCCTGCGATTCCCAATCCTCGGCCGGCTCCACCCAATTACAACCAAGGTAGGTACGGGAAATTTCCCGCACTATTTCATAATCAAGAAAGAGCTCCACCAGAGGAGGTCGTTCCGGAGTCTCTTCACCCCGGATAACTCTTAAAAATCTTCCAATATCCGGTTTCGGTTTTGCCAATGGCACTTTTAACATGGTTTATACCTCCCTTTCACAGCAGGGTACGGGGGAAAATATTATCCAGACCCAGGATACAGGCCGGGTCCAGTATTTTCTTTACGGCCGCCATCTGCAAAATACCCTCTTTTCCGTACATCATTTCCAGATATTTATGCTTCAATTTACCGATGCCGTGTTCCGCGGCAATCGTCCCGCCCATGGAAATAACCTTACGCGCGGCCTCTTCGTAAAGACGGCTGACCCGCTCTTTTTCCTGCTGGTCCTTGGGGAAATAGTTAAAATGGAGATGATTTTCGCCGATGTGGCCGAAGAGAATCGTCTCCACGTCGGTGTTGGTCTCCCGAACATTCTGGTAATAGGCATAAAGTTCGGGAAAACGGTCCTCAGGAACTGCAAAATCCAATGAAACCTTTTGGGAACCGATCTTTTTGAAGTAGGCGTTGATATTTTCCGGCAGGCGATGCCGGAAATCAATCAGAGTTTGATAGGATTTTGCATCCTGGCCCACCCAGGTATCAACAATCGGGTATCCTTCCAGGAGGTCCAGCCACTTTTCCAAACTGCTTTCCAGCGCTTCAACATACAAAGCGAACCTGCATTCCGGTATGTTGGGGAAGTCCGGCCGTAAAAAGTCCAGACTGTGGCTGTCAAAATATTCCAGGGTGAGAGCGGAAAGAGCTTTGTCGTTTTTAACCGCGGATAAGAATTCAAAAAGCCGCCCTTCGGATGTAGGGGTCGGATTTATCCGACCCGCGGGCGCGATGAATCGCGCCCCTACGTTTTCAAAGAAAAAGACCATAATCACCCGGTTGGGAAGCGCCGGTATGAGAGACACGTCCACTTCGGTGAAGATACCCAGGGTACCCTCCGAACCGATGAAAAGGTCAATGGCATCCATACCGGGCCGGCAAAAGTATCCGGCGGAACACTTGATGTCCGGGGTTGCGTAGGAAGGTATCTTGACCTTTTTGGAACCTATTTTGCAAAAACCGTCGCGGTCGGCAAATGTCTCGCCTCTCCTTATCTCCACAATCTCGCCATCGGAAAGAACAACTTTCAGCCGTTCCACATACCGGCGGGTCGGGCCAAAATAATAACTGTACTCGCCGGAAGCGTTGGTGGAAGCGTTTCCCGAGATGAAGGCGGTCCTTTCGGTGGGAAAAGGGGGATAAAAAAGACTGTCTTTTTTCAGAAGTTTCAGAAAGTTATCAACGAGCACACCGGCTTGCAGTGATGCCTGCTTACGCTCCGATTCAATGGAGAGAATCCGGTCAAGTTTCTCCACGGTAAGGATACGGCCGCCCACGGGAATGCGGCCCGCCACCGTTCCGGTGCCGCCGCCATTTATGGTCAAGGGAATTTTCTCCCGGCTGCATTCCACCACCGCCTGAACTATTTCCGCCTCATCTTCCGGGACGTAGAGCGCTTCCGCGCGACCGGACCGAAAGTTGGAGGCATCTTCCAGGTAACTTTGAATCTCGTCCTGATTCTGTTTAATAATCATTTTCCGGAATCGGAACTTTATTTTCCTTATATTTTGTCCAGGGAATTGTGGGGTTGACCATGGAAATATTTGAAAACCGCAGCCGAAAAGAAATGAGCGTTTGGAGGAAACTTTCTGACGTGGCAATGCTCCGGGCAAGAACGCTGGTTTGTTGCGCCAGATAAAATCCAAGGGTATCAATTCGTTCCAAAAATCTAACGATATTGTCTCCCGCCAGCCAATAGAGACGGGGGTCAACTCTTTTTTCCTGTTTAGATACCGCGATCGCCTCCTGAATGAATTTTATCAAAATAGAGTAATCCTTTTCCAGATAGACTAAGGTTTGTCTGATATTTCGTGATTCGCCGTCCAGGATTTCCAGCGAGGTTGCCGCCTTAAACCGGTCTTTTTGGATTAATATTTTCAGCGGCAGTTTATCTTTCATCATGCGCTTCCCCAACCGGAAAGAAACCGGTTTATGAAATCCTGAGGAGATTTCTCGTCTTCCAGATAACCCGAGAGGACCCAGGCAACCGAGAGAAGTAAGTGGTAGTTCTCTGCGGCGCTGTTCATCGCCCTCCGGTAGGCCGGGTGTCCTTCGTTTATCCAGATCGTATTTTCTACCAGCCAGCCTAATTCCTTACGCTCCGGAGCGTTTTCAAAACT
>JAHJUB010000006.1 GCA_018829455.1 Candidatus Omnitrophota bacterium | reverse complement strand
TCGCACTACGATAAAACGCAGTAACGGGATAGTGTTATTTACAGAACGAACTAATCGGGTAGCCAGAACGTGAAATAGAAAACAGCATGGAGGTTGGCTATTATCAAGGGGTTATGCTATACTCGTTAGGGGTAAAATACGTTTCAGGACAACCAGACCGCGCTTTTTCAGGTCTTCGGTGAGCGGGCAATAAAATGAAGCGGCAAACTGCCGGAGGTACTGGCGCACGGAATCCGCGCCAAAATGGCGGTGAAGATACTCGATTCCACCACTTAAGGCGCCGTGGAAATCCCTATGCAGGTAAGGGTTATCCGAGGCCTTGCGCCGCATCATTTCTTTGGGCATTTTAGAATGTCATTGCGAGCGGAAGTATCGCGCGGCAATCCCGTTTTTCAAGGTATGAGATTGCCACGGCACACCACGAGCGCCCCCTTTCCAATTCAATGGAAAGGGCACCCGTGCAATGACCTATGGTAGCAGAACGTCCCGGTCTCTTTCCAAAACGCGTTCAATCGCTTTATCGCAGCTTTTTGTCACAGCATAATTCAAAAAATTCTTATGGGTACGAAAGATTCCCATCTTAACCAGTAATTCCTTTTCTCCGGCAAGCCAGCACTTAATCTTCTTGCCGCCGTAAACCGCCCACATAATACGGTTCATCCGGTCCTGCAGGCGCTGCGCCAGTTGAAGGTCTCCGTCTTTTACCGCCTTCATAATCAAACCGGCCAGGTAACCGTTGAACACCCCGCCGCCGAGAAGCAAACCATCATAGCCATCCTTTAGATAATCAATACAGTTGAATTCCCAACCATTCAGCAAACGTAATTCCGGCCTCTTTTTTCTGGCGGCAAGGGCAATCTTGCGATGTTCCGGTTTGGTGGAACTGTCTTTGACCAAAATTACTTTTTTCTGGCCGTAAATAACCTTCAAGACTGCGTCCGGGACAACAACCGGCCCGAAGGAACCGCGGTCGTAAATACCGATTGGCAGGGAACTCTTGCCAATCACCTCCAGATATAAAGCGCAAATATTCTTCGGAGTGGCGTTCATCAGGAAATAAGGCGGAGCGATGACCGCGATATCCGCTCCGTCCTCTTCAACCAATTTAACGTTTTCCAACATCCGCATGGCAGAATTATCAGTTACCTGAACCGCAATCAACATCTTGCCTTTATTATGCTCAACCACCTTCCGAACCAGCGTACGCCGATGACGCTCCGGCAGCCACAGCCCTTCGCCGTTAGTGCCCAGCAGGAATAATCCGTTAATGCCAAGACGCAGATGGTGTTCCACCATCCGTTCCACGGATGCGACATCCACTTCCATCTTTTCCGTCAGGGGCGTAGGGGCCGCCGACCATATTCCACATAATTTTTCCCGGTTAATCATAGCGTATAATTATACCATACGGTGAATTACAGAACATTCAAAAAATGTTATAATATTGGCTGCTCAATAAAACGTAGGGGCGCCATTCATGGCGCCCGCGGGGCGGATGAATCCGCCCCCTACAACACATTTAAAGGGAGGAGGCAAATGTATCTTACCGGATTTGCAGATGAAGCGGCCAGCGACATTGACAGCCAGATTAAAGCGACTAAAGAACTGGGCTGGAAATTTATTGAGGCCCGCGCGATTGACGGTATCAATCTTACCTCTGTCAGCGAAGAGAAGTTTTCGGAGGTCTGCGACAAACTCCAGGACGCCAAAATCAGCATCAACTGTTTCGGCAGCGGCGTAGCCAACTGGTCCCAGAAGATGACCGAACCGCCGGACCCCAGTTACGCGGAGATGGAACGCGCCATTCCCAGGATGAAGCGCCTGGGCACAAAACTTATCCGGATTATGAGTTTTGCCATCCCGCCGGAAGCGCTGGACCAGGACTGGTCCGTGGAAGCGATTAAAAGAATAAAGGTGATCGCAAAATTGGCCGAAGACAACGGCATAGTCTGCGTCCATGAAAACTGCTCCGGCTGGGGCAGTCTTTCCTATGAGCACACCCTGCGGCTCCTGGAAGGAGTCAATTCTCCGGCGCTGAAACTGGTTTTTGATACCGGAAATCCCGTCTTTGACGATGACGTCCGCGGTGTAAAACCGTACAAAAAACAGAACTCGCTCGAATTCTACCGGGCGGTTCGGGAACACATTATTTACGTTCACATCAAAGACGGCTACATTGACGGCGACAAACCAGTTTTCACTTTTCCCGGTGAAGGCAACGGATACGTAAGGGAAATCTTAACCGACCTTTTAAAGACCGGCTACGACGGCGGTTTTTCCGTTGAACCGCACATGACAGTCGTCTTCCACGACCAGAGCGTAAAGTCGGAAACGAAAATCCGCTACCGCAATTACGTGGAATACGGCCGGCGGCTGGAACGGATGCTGGCGGAAATCAAAACACAATCATCATAACACCAGAGGGCGGGGCATTCTGGTCTTTTTCGTAAAATCAGGGTGGAGGTTAAAGAGGGCTTTCTTTCTCTTTTTGGGGGGAATCTTTATGCCCAGCATGGTTTCCCAGAAATTGAGAACTCCCAGAAACCACAATCCCCGGCCAGGGTTTATAACAACCTCTTTAATATCTTCTTCGCGATAGACAGAATAGAGCCATTTTATTCGTTCGGGGTCTCCATAATTCAAAACCTGGGTGATAATAAGGACTTTGTCCTTCTCTACATCCAACTGGTTAATATCGTATGACCAGAGGCAGGGAGCAACGAATTTGGGAACCATTTTTTCTTTACTTACTTCCTTTTCCATTTCTCTTTTATTTTGTTTGCTTCTGAAATAAAGAACTTCTTCGCTTTTTCCCAATCAAAATCTTCAAAAAACTTAACTTTTCTTTTCTTGTTCTCCCCTTCCGCATCTCCAAAATAGGTCAAGGCTTGAAGGGCTAAATATTCATTAAAACCCCGATATTTTTCCTTACTTGATTTAAGAATCTCTGCTAATCCCATCTTTTTAATTAAGAAATAGAGATCGATAAAGTCCCTTTTTGTCCCTCGCTGAATAATTGCAATCATTTTCATAGCCGCAATATCCTGGAGAGAGGCAAGATTGAGATAATCACTTATTACAAAAGACTTGATTAGCGGATACGGATAGGTAAAGAGACTAACTCCGGTATTGTTCAATTCTAAAAGTAGCGTATCCTCAGCCAATCGGTTTAACAGAATGCTTTCCGGTTTTTGTTCCAAAAATTTCTGATAAACTGCGGTAGAATCAAATTCCGAGGGCGTATAAAAATCAAAGTCCACCGAGGTGCGGTGTTTAATCTGGAGGGCAAGGCTGGTTCCGCCGGACAAGTAGAACCCGGCTTTTTTTAAAAACCTTAAGGCCGGCAAGAGTTTTTTCTGCTCTTTGCCCAAGACTTCCCAGAACAATTTCACTCTTTAATTATACCGCGAAACCCTGTATTAATTCAACCTTTTTAAAGCGGAAATCCGGCGTTTTCATTTCCTTTTTTTCCGTTTATTGCTTCTATCGTCTTTCGCAGCGCCTCCGCCTGTTGCTCCGCTTCGACCAGGTTGTAGTAGTTGGTCTTAAACTGCATCAACTTGGGCTGGAGCGATTCGGCGGTCGGGCAGAGACCGGGTTTATATTCCTGACGCTTGCCCTTATAAATTTCAGAATCAATCGGAAAGGAGCCGCCCAGGAAGCGGCGTTCCTGGAAGACCGGCTCATTGTAGGTAAGCTGCCAGGCGCCGTAGAGAAAATCTCCGCCCAGGGAACGGAATGTATTCCGGAAGTCATCCCAGGTACAACCGGCCTCTTTTGCCTCAAAACGGCAGACAAAGGTCCAGTAAGAATGGACATACTCCGGCGGAGTATATTGTGGTATCAGATAGGTGCAGTCCTTGACCGCCTCAAGGTACATGGCGCCGATCTTTTTGCGCAAATCCACCAGTTCGTCAATTCTTTCGGTTTGTTCCAGGGCGACTGCGGCCTGCAAATCTGACATCCGGTAATTCCAGCCGAGGAAATCATGTCTTAAGGAGGTGGGGTGGCCCCGGGCTTCTTTGGACATTACGCCTTCACTATCTGCAATCCGAAAACCAAATACGCCAAACCGCCGGACCCCATCAGCCAATTTCTGGTCATCGGTAATCACTACACCGCCGTCTCCGCAGGTAAGGTGTTTTGACGCCTGCAAACTGAAACTGGCCATATGGCCGATGGTACCGGCCAGCCGGCCCTTATATTCGCCCAGGAAACACTGGGCGTTGTCTTCAATAACGGTTAAGTTATGTTTCCGAGCGAGCTCCATAATCGGGTCCATATCCGCAGACAGACCGTAGAGACCGACCGGAATTATGGCGCGGGTTAGCGGGGTAATCCGCTCTTTGATGCTCTCCGGGTCGATATTAAAGGTTTTTGCGTCAAGGTCGGTAAAGATCGGTACCGCACCCTGGTGCAGGCAACAAAAGGCGGTGGCGGCCGCCGTCAGCGACGGGACAATCACTTCTTCCCCGGGTTTTACACCGGCCGCGGCCAGGCAGGAATGCATCGTGGCCGTGCCGTTGCATTGGGCAATGGCATAACGGACCCCGAACCTTTTAGCAAACGCCGCTTCAAACCTGTTCCCCATATTGGGTCCGGTGGAATTACCGAACCCGTAATCTACGACCTCTTTCAGATATTCCAATGCCTTTGGGGTTACTCGGCCCGGGTGTCCTCTTCCCATTCCTCCTCCTACAGATTAAATTTAAACCACCTGATGACCGACACGCAATCTTCGTAGCACCAGAAGGCGGTAAATATCGTACCGTCGGACAACCTGGTGATACAGGGAGATCCGAACCTCAGCACGTTGAAGTTATGCGACATATTCTCACTACTGGTGGTTAAGCCAGCAACATTATGGCCCCAAAGAGACGCACAACCATCGTTGACCCATCGTTCGCCTTCCAAATGGGAAAGGTTGGCCCAGAGACCGGACTTATCCATCCGGCGGTAAACGGAAAGGATGCGGTTATCGTCCAGAAGAAAAGGGGTCAGGGTCTGTCCAATCAATCCGGTGGACAACGGTTTGGACCATGTTTTACCGCCGTCTTTACTCAAAACATACTGGTCTGGCAAGTCCTTTGCCCTCTTTTCATTATATGCCCAGGCAACGGAAAGCAACCTCCCGTCTCCAAGTTCGATAATTTTGGATTCCCAGTAAACAATTTCCTGTTTCGGGTCAACCATCACATCAAGATACTTCGGCCAGGATGCTCCCCGGTCCCGGGAAACAAAAGCGACCATCTTCCTTCCGTTTGGACAATTACCGTCCCAGCCGCACCAGGTTGAGGTGGGAAGCAGCCAGCGGCCGTCTTTCAAAGGAGTAATTGGGCAGCACATTTCGAATGACTGACCTTCAAAAGGCGGTTTAAACGGCTTTGGCCCTTCCCAAGTTCGCCCGTAATCCCGGGAATGCAAAATGAGGAGTTCCGTCGGGACAAAACCCATGTTTACCGGATTGGTCAGACCCTCCTCCGGGTAATCTGTCCGGTCGTGCCTCACCATAAAAACAACAACCTCGCCACCCGGCAGAAAGGTAATCCGGGAACTGTCCGAGGTCAGCCGGCCTTCCGTCCCCGGATAGATACACCCTTCCATCTGCCAGGTCTCGCCGTTGTCCCTGGAACGGGCAAGGTGGGTACGGCAATTAGCGGCTTCAAACGCCTCGCCCAAAACCAGGGTTGCCAGGAGTTCGCCGTTATCCATCTGGACAACTAAAGGGAAGTAGGCGTGTACGCTGTGCACGTGCGGTTTTGGATTACGGTAAATCAGACCTGTTTTTAGATTTGTGAACATTTCTCAAAAAGGTTCAGGGCGTCGTGGGGACCGGGGCCGGCTTCCGGGTGGAATTGGACCGACCGGAAATTAAGTTTCTTGCTTTCCATCCCTTCCAGACTTTGGTCGTTAAGATTCCGGTGGGTTATCTTAATCTCCTTCGGTAAGGTATCTGCGTCAACGCAGAAACCGTGATTCTGGACCGTAATCAGCACCCGACCGGTGGCAATATCCTTTACCGGATGATTCCCGCCGTGATGACCGAATTTCAATTTGTAAGTCTTCCCGCCGACCGCCTGGCCCAGGATTTGATGTCCCAGACAGATGCCGAATATCGGAACTTTCCCCAAAAGTTTCTGCACCTCATTGACAATGCCGGTGAGCGTGGCCGGGTCCCCGGGACCGTTGGAGAGCACGACCCAATCCGGTTTTTCGGACAGAAGATCCTCAGCCGGCGTAGCCGAAGGTACTACCAGAACCCGGAATCCGGCATTTACCAGATGTCTTAAGATGCTGTATTTAACCCCGCAGTCCAGAACCACCGCCTTTTTTTTACCTTCCTTCTGCCAGTAATAAGGCTTGGACGTAGTCACGACCGGCACCAGGTTCTGGCCTACCACTCCCTTGGCCGTCTTTGCTTTGGCGACCAAACTTTTCGGGTTGGAATCGGTGGTTGAAATGACCGCCTTCATACTCCCCTTTTCCCGGATGTGCACCGTCAGCATCCGGGTATCAACACCTTCAATACCCGGCACGCCGGCTTTCTTCAGATAATCCGGGAGCGAACTCTTTGCCCGCCAATTGCTGAAAAGGGAAGCGACCTCCCTTACCACAAACCCTTCCACCTGGACCCGACCGGATTCCACGTCTTCTTCGTTTACACCGTAGTTTCCAATCAGCGGATAGGTCATCATCACGACCTGGCCCCGATAGGAAGGGTCGGTCAGGACCTCCTGGTAACCGGTAAGACTGGTGTTAAAAATTAGTTCACCGTCTGATTCTCCCGCCGCGCCAAAAGAAACGCCTTCCACCACCAGGCCGTCTTCCAGGGCAAGATATGCTTTCATGATAGGGTCTGACTCATAATAAAATTGCCTATTTGGAGTCCCGGATTTGAGGTTAGTGCAAGGCGCGACGAAGTCCGTGTGCCCCCTGTGGCACACGGACAAGGAACAACGCCGCAATGACCCAAAGACGGGACTCCCCAAAGGGCCAGGTGCTTTTGGGCTGCGCCTGCGTCTCTCATCGCTTGTATAGTATAACTATTCAATCTTCTTCGCTCCTTGTCTCGCTCCAAAATCATCTCTGGCAAATAGGCAATTTTATTATGAGTCCGACCCTTGTTATTTTAGCGCATTACAGACCCGGTTGTAAAATTGAAAAAAATACGCAAATCGGGTAAAATAGTAAAAGATACAACCCCTTCCGCTTTTAAAGAGCCGAGCAAGTATAGTATCTTGGTATTATTTGTAGTCGCCCGGCTTGCCGGGCTCTGTTAACTGCGCCGAGCAAGCTCGGCAACTACAATTTTTAAATTTTAAAGAATAACACTACACGATGGCGAAGAGAGATTATTATGAGGTTTTAGGCGTCAAGAAAGACGCCGGCAACGATAATATCAAAGAGGCCTACCGGAAACTGGCGCTCCAGTTTCACCCCGACCGAAATCCCGGGGATAAAAAAACAGAGGAAAAGTTCCGGGAGGCAACTGAATCTTACGAGGTCTTAAGCGATTCCCAGAAACGCGCTACTTACGACCAGTTCGGTTTCCCGGGAATTGAAAACAGCGGCTTCAACCCAACCGACGATTTGGGTCGGGTTCAACAGGAATTTGGAGATATTTTTGGTCGCGGTTCCATCGACGACCTTTTTAATTTTTTCCGCGGGACGTCCGGAACCGGTTCCAGACAGAGGGAACAGGTTTTCCGCGGGGAGGACATAGAAGCTTCGGTTAGAATCCCGCTGAAAGAAGCCGCGGAAGGTGTTAAAAAAGAGGTATCGTTGACGCGACTGACCACCTGCCAATCCTGTAACGGCACCGGTGCGTCAGCCGGTACCGGCAAACGGCCCTGCCCCCAGTGCGACGGGGACGGACAGATCAGGCATAACCAGGGTTTCTTCTCCATCAGCCAAACCTGCCCGAGGTGCGGCGGCAACGGCGAAGTTATTGAAAAACCCTGCCGCAACTGCAATGGAAAAGGCCGGGTGAGAGAAAAAGAACGTCTCCAGGTAACGATTCCGGCCGGCATTGAAAACGGGTCAAAACTGCGCATTCACGGCAAGGGTAACGTCGGTATTCAGGGAGGCCCGGCCGGCAACCTTTACCTCAACGTATTCGTGGAAGAAGACCCTTTATTCCGGCGGGAGGGAAACAACCTTTTTTACGAACAGTTTATCACCTTTAGCGAAGCGGCGCTCGGCACGGAAAAGGAAGCGCCGACCCTCAAAGGGGATGTCCGGATGAAAATACCGGCCGGAACACAGACCAATACCGTTTTGCGCTTACGCGGAAGAGGTATGCCGAATATTTCCGGTTACGGACGGGGAGACCAGTTGGTGCGAATAACGATTGAAACTCCGGTAAATCTAACGGCCGAAGAGCGCCGCCTGTTGGAAGATTTTGAAAAACGCACTACCCGGCGTGCCTACCCGAAGAGCAAACCGTAATAATTCCTGTTCCGTAGTTGCCCAGATTGCTGGGCGTTGTTGCCAAAAAACGCCAACCAAGGTTGGCAACTACACAACATCAAATCTTCAGGAAGTTCCGCAAGATGTTGATACCCTCTTTGGTCAGAATTGACTCCGGATGGAACTGAACGCCGAAAAGCGGCAAACCCTTAACCTGCAAACCCATAATCTCATTATCTTCGGTCCAGGCAGTAATCTTAAAAGAATCCGGAATGGTTTCCTTTTCAACCAGTAAAGAGTGGTAGCGGGTCGCTTCAAAAGGATTCGGAATCCCGGCAAAAATTCCGGAGCCGTCGTGAAAAATCATAGATGTCTTGCCATGCATCAACCGTTTTGCTCCGACAATCTTCCCGCCGTATGCATATCCAAGCGCCTGGTGACCAAGACAGACCCCCAAAACCGGAATTTTTCCCGCCAGTTCCTTAATCAGAGAAACCGAAATACCGGCATTTTCCGGCCGGCCCGGACCCGGCGAAATTATCACCCTCTCCGGCGCCATCTCTAAGACACCATCAATCGTAATCCGGTCATTGCGAATAACCCGCACTTCAGCGCCCAGTTCCGAAATCTCCTGGAAGATATTGTAGGTGAAGGAATCGTAGTTATCAATTAATAAAACCATAGTTTAAATCAATAATTGTAGGGGTCGGATTTATCCGACCCGAAAAATGAGATTGCCGCGCTGGAATGCGCTCGCAATGACAATGTATTTACAGCAGCCCTGATGATGCCAGGCGGAGCGCCTCCAGAAACGCCTGGCCTTTGTTCAGCGTTTCTTCATATTCTCGGGACGGAACCGAATCGGCCACGATACCCGCGCCCACCTGAAGATAGGCCTTGCCGTCTTCAATCCAGACCGTCCGGATGGTAATGCAGGTATCAAGGTTTCCGGAAAAATCAAAATAACCGACCGCTCCGGCATAAGGACCGCGCTTAACCGGTTCCAACTCTTCAATTATTTCCATCGCCCGTATTTTAGGAGCGCCGGAGACGGTGCCGGCCGGGAATGCGGCGGAGAAAAGGTCAAAAGCGTCCTTATCCGGCCGCAGGTCACCGGTGATGTTGCTCACCAGGTGCATTACGTGGGAATACTTTTCCACCGCCATCAGTTCGGTTACCGTGACCGTTCCGGGCTGACAGACCCGGCCTAAATCATTACGGCCCAGGTCAACTAACATGATATGCTCCGCCTTCTCCTTCTCGTCTTTCTTTAAATCATCTTCCAGTTCCCGGTCTTCCGGCTCGCTTTGGCCCCGCGGCCTGGTTCCGGCGATCGGTCGCAGGGTGGCCTTACCTTCTTCCAGGCGCACCATCACTTCCGGCGACGAACCAACCAGGATAGTCTTGTCAAAATTAAAATAATAAAGATAAGGAGAAGGGTTGATGGCGCGGATTGCCCGATAGAGGTCAAAGGGGTCCGGCCCGGATTCCGGATAATCAACGCAGAGCCGCTGGGAGAGGACAACCTGAATCGCGTCGCCTTTCCGGATATATTCTTTTGCTTTAAGAACCGCCGTTTCAAATTCCGGACGGCTGAAGTTGCTCTGAAACTGCGATTTTCCCATTAGCGACCCTGAAAGGGTCGCACTACGTTTGGGAGGGGATGCAACCCCTCCCCTACATTTCACCCCCACCTCACCTCCCCCGTCAAGAGGGAGGGAATATGATGACAGGCGGCTGATTATCTCCGCTATCCGCTTTTTCGCGCCTTCATAAGCTTTTTTGGAGCCCTCTTCGGGACGGGCGTGAGTTATAATTTTGAGCCGGTGCCGGAAGTGGTCAAAAGCAAGAATAGTATCGGCCAGGAATAACTGTATATCCGGTAATTTTTGGTCATCTTCTTTAATATCCGGCAGATTCTCAAAAAACCGGACAACGTCATAGGAAAAATAGCCGACCAATCCACCGGAAAAACGGGGAAGCGTCGGGTCAGCAGCCACCTTAAACCCGGAAAGGTACTTTCGCAAAAACGGAAACGGACTTTCTTCCTTTACTTCTTTTGCGGTTCCCGTTTCAATCTCAATCCGATTCCCTTTGGTACGGATAATCGCGCTTGGGTCGGTTCCCAGAAATGAATAACGGCCGAATCGCTCGCCGCCCTCGGCGCTTTCCAGCAGAAAACCGGGTTTAGTTCCGACCACCTTGAGGTAGGCGGAAACCGGCGTTTCCAGGTCGGCCAGAATTTCGCAGGAGACCGGTATAAAATTAGCTTCTTTCGCCAGCCGGTCAAACTCGGTAAATGAGGGATAAGTATCCATGGAAATGCAATAAATATTTTAACCTTATATGTAGTTGCCCGACTCTTTTAAATGTAGGGGCGGGGTTACATCCCCGCCCGCGGGAGATGGAGAGGATTGGGAGGGGACATAGCCCCTCCCCTACATTACTACGCGAACCCCTACGTCAAAATATTTAATTCGTTTGCATCAATTAATCTTTCGGTCGATATGCCGGAGCCACTTCGCATCATCTCTCTCCGGAAAATCGGTGCGGAAATGGGCGCCCCGGCTTTCGGTCCTTTCCAGGGCGCTTTGCGCAATCAGGCCGGCAATCAAAAGCATGTTCTGCATCTCCCAGCCGGAAGAATCAAAGAAACGGGCGGAAAGAGCATAACTCTGCCATTCTTTTAATTTCTCCAGAACAAACTCCAGGTCGCTGCCTTCCCGCTCTATGCCGCAATGACGCCAGACCAATGCGTTGAGCGACCTCTTAAGGTCGGCCACGTCCAGATGGAAATCTTTCCAGCGCCGGGTAAACTGAACGCGACCCCGAAAAATATGCTTCCCTTCGGCAGCCGCAGCCCCGGCCCGGTCCCCGAAAACCAGGCACTCCAGCAGCGAATTACTGCCCAGACGGTTGGCGCCGTGAACACCGGTACAGGCAACCTCTCCGCAGGCAAAAAGGTTTTCCAAATCCGCGGCGCCGTTAAGATCAATCTTAACTCCACCCATCATGTAATGGGCCGCCGGCCGGACCGGAATAAGGTCGTGGGCCGGGTCTATCCGGAAACGCTGGACCATGGCGTAAATGGAGGGAAATCGCTTTTTGAAGTTGGGACCGATGGAACGGCAATCCAGGTAGACGTTCCGGGCGGCCTGACGTTTCATCTGGTCCAGAATGGCCCGGGCAACCACATCGCGGGAGGCAAGTTCTGCGTCAGGATGGTAGGAACGCATAAAATGTTCCTGCCGGTCGTTGACCAGGGCCGCGCCCTCGCCTCTTACCGCTTCGGAAATCAGGAAGCGCGGGGCGCCGGCCACGTAGAAAACGGTCGGGTGAAATTGCACAAATTCCAAATCCCGCAGGGTTGCCCCGCTGCGATAGGCGGCCGCCATACCATCCCCGGTGGAGATGGTGGGATTGGTCGTTTCCTGAAACAACTGGCCGGAACCGCCGGTCGCCAGGACCACGCTGGCCGCCCGGACAAACAAAGGAATCTTCTTTTCCCCTTCAAAAAAAAGCCCGCCGATGACTGAGTTTCCCAAAGTAATGAGGTCGATCAGAAAGTACTTTTCTCTGATTTCAATCCGGCGGTTTTGGAGAACAAGAGGCGAGAGGGTGCGAATTACTTCCGCGCCGCTGCGGTCGCCGGAAGCGTAGATAATGCGCGGCACAGAATGGCCGCCTTCCCGAGTAAAAGCAAGTCCGGAACCATCCCGGGTGAAGATAGCGCCGGAGGAAAGCATCGCCCTGACTCTTTCCGGACCTTCCCGAACCAGCACTTTAACGAATTCAGGGTCAGATAATCCCGAACCGGAATTGAGCGTGTCCTGAAGATGTTTTTCCGGAGAATCGTCTTTGGAAAGGGCAACCGCAATTCCACCCTGGGCCAGGTCGGAGGCCGTATCCAGAAAACCGCTTTTTGCCACCAACAATACCCGGCGGCCGGCTCTGGCTGCGCTCAAACTGGCGGAAAGACCGGCCGCGCCGCTGCCAACCACCAATACTTCTGTGTCCTCCTCCGGAACGGTCGTAGAATCAAAATCAACCAGACGGGGCAGGACCATTTTATTGGGTGTCAAAATTCAAAACATCGGTGCCTACTTCTGCTGGTTTTGAAACCCAGGCGGCGCGACCATCCAGAAACAAAAAGTTGGTGCCTTTGCTGTGCCGGTCGGAACAGGTTCCGTAGTAAAAATCAACGGGGTCACCCAGCTTACCCTGAAAAGCTCCGTCCGGATTGCGGTCAAAAAGCAACGGAAAAATTGAGGAATGGCTGATTCCGGAAAGCTTCTGGCCGGTCAGGTTGCTGTTTATGGCATAATCGTTATCGTTACTGTTACTCTTCTCGCTGGGGCAATAAAAACTGCCTTCGGAAGCATACTTACTAATTTCGTCCTCCCAACTGAAAACACCTGGAAAACCTTCGGCGTTATCCTGAAGATACATATTCACAGCCAGCCCTAACTGTTTTAAATTATTAAGGCAGGTAATACGCCTGGCGCTTTCCCTCGCTTGAGAGAGCGCCGGCAAGAGCATGGCCGTCAAGATAGCAATAATGGCAATAACTATCAATAACTCAATCAGCGTAAAACCTTTTTTATTCATTACGATTCACCTCCCCCTCTTTTTCGGAAATTAGGGACACCTCCTAATTTTCGCTACTTCACTTAAATTCAAAATTAGGTAGGTGTCCCTAATTTCCGAGCCAAGCAATTATATTTTATCTTCAAATACACCAAATGTCAAAGTTTCTTTTTGGAAATTGTTCAGGAAGGCGGAGAGAATGGCGCAACGGCTAACCCGCCTGTTCAGAACCTCCCTCAGACTGGTTGCGCAGACCCCAACGGGCCAGGAACCGGTTTGACAGTTAACGTTAAGTCCGACGCCCAAAACCGCTTTATCCTGTTTCACTTCCAGGATAATTCCGGCCAATTTTTTTTCTTGAAAATAGAGGTCATTGGGAAGTTTAAGCCGGATTTCCAAACCCAGCGCCGATTTTAAAGCCAGTTGAAGCGCCCTTGCGGCCGAAAGCGTAATACCGTTGGACTGCCTGGAGGAAATCGGAAATAAAACGAGGGAAAAACATAAACTGCCCGCGGGAGAGTACCAGATTCGGCCATGCCGGCCCCGGCCAACAGTCTGAACGCCGGCAATAATCAGAGAACCGGACGGGACGCCGTTGAAAACTAATTCCCAGGCCTTGTCTTGCGTGGAGGGAAGTTCGGAAAAGATATAAACGTTATTTTTCTGTCGGAGTCGCACAAATATTTAGCGACCCGGAAAGGGTCGCACTACGAGCCGCACGGGAGGGGACATAAGCCCCTCCCCTACCCAAAATAACAACATCAAACGAGCATGATTAATAAACCAACTG